>QIGT01000134.1 GCA_003230835.1 Gammaproteobacteria bacterium | reverse complement strand
GCTACGGCTATGTCCCGGCGGGCGATCAGCACAACTGCCCACACCACAGCGGCGATAAATTCCATCAACTCATGAATAATGCAGGCTAGACAGTTGGTCTGCTGTCCGTAGCCATTTCCTCGCTAAGTCGTACGTCGTTCAAAACTCGTAAATTCTAGCGCACTCATCAACAGCACAACGGCACCTTAAACGTTAAATGCCGGTGCCATAGCGCTTTGTTGAGCTGCACTAATACCAAGTTGATTGGCTTTATCACGCCATGTTGCAACGCTTTGTAAGACTTCGTGTTGAATGTCTCGTGCTTCATCTGCGCCTAGCTGAAAAAACTCCATCACGGACATTGCCAGATCGTAGTCGAGTCGATTGTCATCATCTGATATGAATAAGTGCAGGCCGTTACCTGTAGGTTCGGGATTGATGTCGTAGGCAGGGGACAAACGCCAGCCGCCATTGTCATAGATAAAACCGTGATTGCGAAGGTGATCATCGGTATTGGAAACGGCGATGTTAAAGACGATGCGTCGCCACAGTTGCGCAAGGTCTTCTGCGCTATTACTTCCTTGATGGGTTAAGAACTCGGCCAGTTCGAGATAGCTGGCTGAGGACTCACCGTCGTCGTAACCCAACTGGGTCATCGCGGAGCTAAAGTGGAATCGTTGGGTCTGGTCACGATCAAAACGCTTGGTGAGGAAGGTGTGGTAGTTGTTGTTGAAGCGTTCGATGCGAGATTTGGACATTAGGATACCAGCGTCAGCCGCCAGCATGCTGACCAGGTGTTCCCACTGTGCGACATCATGTTCGTCTTGACGGCTAGGAAATTTTGCGATCCATAAGTCGCCTTGTCCGTCAATCACACTGGCTTTTGGTCGCGCTCCACCCAATGGTGATCCGGGGGAAATCAGCATATTGAGCCAGCCAAGATATTCCGGATCATCCAAGTCTCCTGGCTCCTCCAGCTGGCGAGCCGCATGTTCCAATTCTCGAAGGCGTGCAATCGGTGGTGCCTGCAGATTCTTATCGTCATCAAGAAAGGGCCCATCAATGTATATTTTGAACCGCAGCGCACCCATGCGGTGTAGATCATGCACGCCCAGCAAGTAATCGGTCTCCATGAGTGTTCGTGGTTTTCGGCCCGCTTGATGTGCCCGGACCGCTTCACGGCGCTTCATTAACATACGCCCCCACCGATCAGGACAGGAGTCTAAGAACACGCGGAAGTTTTGTTCTTGCGACGCGAACTGATCACCTGCGTACAATTTCAGTTCCGGGTCCAGCTCTTGTGCGTGGTTTGATTTTAACCATGCTGCTTCGTAGGCAAATCGAAACTGCTCTTTACCGCGAACAACGTCAGCGCTCAAGAGGCCGACCGTAGTCGGTTCGGCCAATGACGCCCAATCGGCGTAGACCGTGATCTCCTGCGTCATTTGGGTTTCTTAAGCAGTTCAATGTCCTGCAATTTTCGGCCAAGCTCGTCATCACGAGCGACTAGCTCGAAGTCCGTGGCGAGACCCAACACGTTAAGCACGGCTGCGTAGTGTCCCATCGACACGCTCGGATCTCCCTGTCCGACACGACGCACGGTCATTCGACTGAGGCCTGTGCGCTCAGAAATCAGTGTTTGTGTGTACCCACGGCGCTTGGTTGCCAGGCGAATATTTTCACCCAGCCGCAACAGGCTTTTGGAGGCACTTGGAAAGACGATCGCTTTGCGACGCTCTGAGTTGGGCCTATTAGCCACTATAATTACCATCCCACTAATTAATGGTTATTTTAGTGTTCGATACTGTCGATGTCAATTTATTGAACACTATAATTCTCAAAACTGACGAATTTGATTATTATAGTATGTATAAATACGGTTACTGCTGGATAAGCTGAGTTAAGTACACCGGCTCGGTAAATGCAGTTACTGGCTGCACAATTACCTTGGACCAGCGGCAGAGAGCACCGCAATGTGCGGGGCAGGGAAATGATTAGATTTTGTTTTAACCCAAGATATACTACGGCCCTGTGCAACTTAGCAATTGGCTTCCGCTCCTAATAGGCACAAATGCCAAACACATTGCGGTGCTCTCTAAATAAAAACACCTAACGCTACGACGGCGACGAACACCAAGTAAACAACCTAATGGTTAGAAAAGTGTATAGCAACGTTGATGGATATGCTCACTGCGCGCCTGATTACCATACAAAGTGATGTGCTGAAAATGCGTATAGCTCGTAGAATTAGTTGCTACTATGTAAAGCGCCATTTATGGCTAAATAACTGAGTTATTCAACTTCTATTGAGAACATGGCTGATCTAGTCTCTGCTTTGTTCTTAATTGTATCGAAATTCAATGGAGATCATACCCACGTGAAAATCGTATATGTTGTCATCACCTTTGTGACGATAGGCCTTATAGCTCTATACCTTTGGTCCGGCGATTCAGAACACACTGTAGCAACAGCACCGATAGTAAGTGTAGACACAAAAAGATCAATTGAACCTGGGGTTTCTGCTCGGGTGGAGACAACAGTAAAAATGCCGGGCGTGAAATCCAGCACTGCTAATTCCACCTCATCTTCTTTGTCGACCGAACTCCGTCGCTGGAATGAGTCTCACGGATACCTTCATGATCCTGAGTCCAATAACCCGTATTCGGGCTACAAGTTTTCACAACTCATGGAGCTTGCCGAACAGGGTGATATTGAGGCGATATATCAAGTGTCTGGCTCGACGATCCTATACGACAAAGACTATGAAAAAGGATTATCACTTCTTACTGACGCAGCCGTTAGAGGTTCAACATTGGCTTTAGTCAGAACCGGAAACCACTACACGAATGGCCAACTACCCACAGCTGTTGAAGGGCAAGACAACAATTTGCTGGCCGCAACGTACTACATGGCAGCGGACCTTCGAGGCGATTCTACGGGCACAGTGATGGTCGATATAGCCCTTCAGAAAGCGGGAATAGACACAGCCAATAAAGCTGAATTTGATTCAGTCTGTAAAGCGGCCACAGATCTTCTAGCGTCACTCAGTGAGCAAAGAAGCCAACTCGGTTTGGGTGATTTTGATAACTCACGAAAACCAGGAGATGAGAGCGGCTATCACCCCATATGTTCACGTTAGACCTAAGACCTACATTTAGTCATCACACGCGAAAAGGGTAACGATAATTATGTTTGTGAAAAAGATAATTCCACTAATATTATTTCTCATTATTACAATAGGAAATCAGGCACAAGAGGAGATTCGGGCGTCGATAAATTATAATGATTCCACTTCGCTTGTTTACGCAGCCGGCAATTATTGGTTTGGCTTGCTCCCAAGAGTTAACTCAGATTTTCCAGGCAGTACGCCTGATCGATACGTAATCACTGTAACTGCCAGCATTACCATTCCAGAGGTTGATTGGGATCCAGATGGAGAGGACGGAATACTACCTCACTTCCAAGTACCCGCAACACCAATTGAACTAGGTCAGTTTGTAGTAACTAAAGAGCCACCTGACTCCTGGGAAGATGCTATCAATAATGCACGGCTGCCAAAAAGACCACATTGGGGCAGCGCAGATAATCACTACTTTAGCGATATCAGCCCTTCTCCTGGCACCGCGGGAGATCCAGACTTTGCGCCCTATAGTTACCTTCCAAATGATGGTGGTGGTGGCGATGGTGGCGGTGGTGCTGGATTCGGCTCAGGCAGTGGCTCCAGCGGCGGCAGCGGCGGGGGTAGTGCATGCACGAGTGCCGGCGGAGAATGGCATTGCGTAGCGTATTAGAATATAGGGGTCGCCGAATTCAGCGACCCCTTTCTATTGTCATTGGGGTTTGTGCCGAGTACTAAATCAAATTAATTTATTAGTGGTGTAGCCCCTCCTCATTCCTACCCGGATAACGTATTTTACCCGGGTAGGATTTGCTACAGTAGGGCGCATGAAAAGCCTCATCAGATCAACCCCTAAGTCACTCACCAAATCTCAATTCCAAAATCTGGCCGACGTCCCAGCTGAGCTTGAGTGGCTCGCCAACATTTCGAACAAGAAGACTCAGCGTGCCTACCAAATCGACGTGCGTGAGTTTGTGAGCTTCTCCGGCATCGATTCCTGGGAAGGCTTACGCTTAGTTGAGCGCTCTCATGTCATTGCCTGGCGTGACGACCTGGTTGGCCGAGAGCCGAATCTCGCGCCGGCGACGATTCGACGTAAGCTGTCGGCCTTATCGTCGCTGTACGATTACTTGTGTGAAAAGAACGCCGTACTCTTGAATCCGGTTGCCGGCGTGAAGCGACCAAAGGCCAACAACAATGAAGGCAGCACGCCGGCGTTGGGTGATGCCCAGGTCAGGCGATTGCTCGACGCACCGGCCAAGGACACGCTGAAAGGCATACGCGATCGGGCGATTCTCTCTACCTTGCTTTTTCACGGCCTGCGGCGATCGGAGCTTTGCAAGCTACGAGTGAAAGACCTCGGGAGTCGTATGGGCACATTGCAATTTACTGTGCGTGGTAAAGGCAGCAAGACGCGGTACGTGCCCATTCATGCTTCAACGTTTCGGCTTATCAATGATTACCTGCAGGAAGCCGGGCATGAGGATCTGAACGGAGAGCAACGCAATGTGCGGGGCAGGGAAATGATTAGATTTTGTTTTAACCCAAGATATACTACGGCCCTGTGCACCTTAGCAATTGGCTTCCGCTCCTAATAGGCACAAATACCCCACACATTGCGGTGCTCTCTAATATACACCCGGAGCTGAAATATACATTTTTGCGACCAATAAACTCCGGTAAATATCCAATTGTGGCAAATATTTCGAATGGCAATGCACCTAATCTTCCGAACGGCGATGCACTAGTGTTTTCCAGACCGCCAGTAAACAGTGATGACTCCGCTTGCCCAGGCACTACTCATTGTAGATGGATAGATACCGCCGAAGAAAATCCTAATGACGGCGGCCGAACTGATATTCCGACCCCACAACCCTTCTAGCAAAAAAGTCTCCATTCGGTAACGTCTTCCCACGAAACATAAACTGAAACTTCAACGCCGATCTCGCAAAAGGTCGGCTTTTTTTGTACCTGATTATCAGTGAGCTTCATTGGCAATAACGCTCAAACAACAAATACCTACTGCTAAATTCGATAACCTAGTAAGCGTCACCACACAGTGACTTTTCTATCTAAACAGGAGCAAGACAGTGAAACGAACGGCTACAACCACCTTGGTGATCATGACCTTAATAGGCGGTAGCGGCACTTCAGTGCTTGCCGCCTCCGATTAGACCAGGACGAATGATTATCATTTGCGAAAGGGGCTCAACTAAATACACTCTGCAAGTTGATAGCAGACGGCCCCCACTTACGCCACTCACGTCCGAGCTGGCTTAACGCCATATACAGACGATTCAATACCGCCTGGATGGCCATTTAGATCTTGGTGACATGAGGGCTTTGTCGAATGTTAATTGGCAAAACAGTCGCAGTAATAATTAGTGGAGCACTTATTCTGGGCACAGCCGGTTGCGCTCAGACACATATGCAACATCCAGTATCGGAAACTCACGCATCAGAACGTGTTGGCCTTGATGCGCCAGGGTTCGATGCGAAATTATTTATGGCGGTATCTCAAGCGCTGAAAGCCGGTGTACCGGCCGCACAAATTGAGCCTCAACTAAAAGCGGCTCAACAAAATATTGCCGTTGTTTCGGCCCGCGCCGGCGGCGACTCTCGGGACATTATTCGCTTCCTGCTCGATACTGTCGTCGAAGAGTATTCAGTCGCAGTGCAGAACGGTTCGGTTTCAGATCCAGGTGAATATCAAGACGCGTTCGGATTCACAAAAGTTGCCATCGACCGCGCCCACAACTTACACGGTCCTGTAAAAGACAATGCGCTTACCCAGCTGAACGCACTGCTTAATGCATGGCCAAAGCACCTGTTCCGCCAGAGAATCCTGCGAGTGTCAGCACCGTAACCCACCTTGTAGATTCGGTTCGCAACGTTCTATAAAAAGCTACAGCTTCTGTGTGAAACTTGATTATGGTAACAAGTCCTGGGTCAGGTCAGCACTACAATTGATTCTCAGTTGATTGACTATGCTCTAATTCACTTTCCGTGAGTTGGTGCACGGTAGTAACACACTATATCTGGCTAGAATCCCAGTGATGAAAGGAATTGACTGGAACAGAATTGTTATCGCCTGGGCGATCGGATCGCTCGTTGCTCTTGCAGGCTCTCACGCCGCCAACGCCGCACAGTGGAGCGCTGTCGTTACCGACGAAAACGACCGGCCGCTCGCATGTACGACCGTCGCTTCTCAAAAATCGTTGCAGCAATGCCCGGTACAACCATGCAGGTCGTTACGAGAACCTGGCATCAAGCGGACCTCGCTGCCAACGCTTTGATAATGACGTCTCGAGTGTCGGCGGGGTCAATCACTGCATCAATTTCAAGGTAAGACGCCGCCTCGGTAGCCTTACCAATTTCATAGAGCTCACCGACAAGCTTATCGAACAAGGCTTCTCGCTCAGAGCCTTCCACAAGGGCATCAAGCTCTTTCTTATAGCCAAGCCTCACGGCCCCTTCGAGCCCCATTCCTCCAAACTCGCCGCCTGGCCAGGCAGCTGTGTACAGTGACTCAGCAAACGAACCGCCCGCCATGGCCATGGCGCCAAGGCCATAGCCTTTTCTCAAAACAATCGTCACTACAGGAACACTGAGGTCTGCCGCAGCGATGAATAGCCGTGACATCCTGCGAACTGAACCTTCTTTTTCACTGTCAGGGCCGACCATAAATCCGGGCGTATCGGTTAACGATACAATAGGGAGTCCAAAAGCGTCGCACAGTTGTACAAATCGCGATGCTTTGTCAGCTCCCGTGGCATCTACGGCGCCGCCCAACGGAATAGAGCTATTGGCTATGATCCCGACCGGCCTGCCTTCCAGACGGGCAAATCCGGTGACCATCCCGCGTCCGTACTCAGAGCCTAATTCCAGAAAAGAATCGTTATCACCAAGAGTCTCAATGACCTGGCGAATTTTGTACGCCCACCTTCGATCCTCCGGAACCAGATCGCGAAGTTTTTGCTGGTCGTCACATTGCCACTCGCGGTGTACCCCCTGAAAATAACCCAACGCTTTTTGCGCAAGCGTTGTTGCGTGTGCCTCGTCGTCCGCCACGATATCAACGACGCCATTAGCCGCCTGGACTTCAATAGGTCCAATCTCCGTAGGGGCAAAGGACCCAAGTCCGCCGCCCTCGATCATGGCAGGGCCAGCCATGCCTATCCAGGACGATTTGGTAGCAATGGTAATGTCGGCCGCACCAAACAACGCCGCGTTTCCCGCGAAACAGTACCCGTTGTTGACTGCAATTCTTGGTACGTGACCACTCATTCTTGCCCAATCAGAAAAAGTTCCTGTGTTTAGCCCCGCCATCATGACAAGTGCGTCATTGTCGCCCGGTCTTCCGCCGCCACCTTCGGTGTACATGACTACGGGTACTCTTGCACGAGTCGCCACTGCAAAAATTCGGTCGAGCTTACGATGGTGAAAATAGCCTTGAGTGCCCGCCAGCACAGAATAGTCGTTAATCACTACAGCAACTTTGGAGCACTTCTGTCCAAACTCACCGCTGTTAATAGTTGCAAGCCCTGTAATTACTCCATCCGCTGCCGTGCTGCCTTTGTAGCTCTTCGTAGTCGTGACGCGAGCGCTGAGCCGCGACCGCTAGCTGACCGTATTCTACGAATGAACTCTCGTCGACAAGATCGTCGAGATTTTCACGCGCCGATCGATACCCTTTCGCATGTCGTTTCGCCAGAGCCTCTGGCCGGAACTCATCGGCCGTCTTGGCCACGCGCGCTTGTAGCCTTTGAAGCGGATTGGCAGGGGATGAATCGTCAGACATAGGGGTTCCAGTTAGTCAGTAACGACTGCTTTATAACATTTACATAACCCACAAGCAGCAGCCAGGAAGAATGGGTATAAGAAACAGAACTCCGGAACAGCTGCAAGACAATAGCGTTTTAGCGACCGTTTATCTGGCTCATCAACTGGCCCTGAAAGCTCCCGCCTTTACAGAGTTTCCCCGAATGGCACTAAGTTTAAGCTTGTGTAGGAACAACTTCCCGTCATTGCGAACCCGCACAGCGGGTGTGGCAATCTCCATCCGGTTTCTACGGATTTAATCAGCTAGGCCGCAGCGCTAAGAGATTGCCGCGCCCTTCGGGCTCGCAATGACGTTGGTTCGTTTGTGCTTGTAACTACGTACTAAAGGGTTCTACACAAACTTAAATTTAGTGCCATTCGAGTTTCCCTCTTAACGCGTCGCCCAGCCTACAGTTCGCTCCACGCAGCCGGGTGGCACTCTTTACCAGAAAACAGGTAGACTGAAAGGCATCTAACCGGGGACAAGCTAATGAAACCAAGTATTAAATTGACCAAGAAGACTATTCCACTTATCGTTATGGTTGCTGGATTTTCGTTATTCTCTTCGTTTGCACACGCAACCTTCTTCGATGTCGAAGGCGAAGTCACCAGCTGCAACAACTTTGCCTGCGACCTGGCAGGCATTGCCATCGGCGATCAAATTGGTGGTTTTCTTGAAGTTGATGACGCCGCATCCGGCCCGAACAGTACGTTCACAGGAGACGACATTGTCCTCGCCGAAGTCAACGTGGGTGATTTGGGTAGTGGCGAAACACAGGGCCCCTTCACGGGCACAGAACTAACCACCGATGCAGACGGGGAAATTGCCTCGGGCACCGGACAAATTATTACTGACGTCGAAACGCCGCTCGGTACGGCAGAAGTTGTCATCACGCTCGACGCAACCAACGGAACGTGGGTTGCCACAACCACTTTTTTTGCGCTCGGCGAAGTATCCAGCGGGACGTTAACGTTTACAAGACGAACCGATTTCGATAACGACGGAGTTGCCGACAACATGGACAACTGCACACTCGTCGCCAACCCAAGCCAGCTCGATTCAAACGGCGACGGATTTGGTAACTTCTGCGATCCTGACCTTGATAACAACGGCTCGGTAGCGTTCATCGATTACGTCGCGTTAACTTCGGCATTTCTGTCTGTGCCAGGGGACGCCAACTGGAATGCCGATGCAGACTTAAACGGTGACAATTCGGTCAGCTTCGCGGACCTGGCTTTGTTCCCGCCATTCTTCTTGAATGCTCCTGGCCCTAGTGGTCTGGTGGTGCAATAGAGCTCATTTAGACGGCGCTACAAACAATTGCGCGGCGTCTAGAACACACAGCTTAATTGCGTGCCTGTTGCATACCCAACAGAAGGGCACCTGTGAACCCGTTAGCTGGCGGCGCGGATTATGTCCTCCCTGCGCCGCACTACTGTTCCAACCATTTCTCCAACTAATAAGAGCATCGTAATGCCACCGGACTCAAACACCGATACCAACACCCGACTGGCGTTGATCTTTCTAGCCGCCACGGCCTTTATCAATTCGATGGGCATGGGACTCATTGCCCCAATTATGCCGTCACTCCTCCTGAAAATAACCGGAGGCGATATTGCAGACGCCTCCCTGTGGGGTGGCGTCGCCCTCATCAGCTACGCTGCTATGCAGTTTATCTTCTCCCCCATTGTTGGCGCTCTGTCCGATCGGTTTGGACGTCGGCCCATTTTATTAATGTCGCTAACAATGTTTGCGCTGGATATGTTGCTACTTGCAATTGTGGAGACCCTGCCCTGGTTCCTGGTAATACGTGCGTTCGCGGGCATCTTCGCCTCAACATTCTCAACGGCCAGTGCCTACATTGCCGACGTAACGCCGCCCGAGCAGCGCGGTCAAAGGTTTGCCATTATCGGCGCGGCCTTTGGCGCAGGCTTTATTATGGGCCCGGCTATTGGGGGCGTCCTCGGAGATATTGACGTACGCTACCCGTTTTATGCCGGTGCACTGGTCGCTACTATAAACGCCGTATTTGGCTCACTATTTGTCCGCGAATCACTCACACCCGATCGTCGTCGCCCATTCTCTTGGGCACGAGCAAATACCTTTGGCACGCTTGTACGCCTTTTCCGCACGCCAGGAATTGGTACATTAGTACCCGTATTCTTTTTGGCGACGTTGTCTTCGTGGGTATACCCGACCGTGTGGTCGTACGTAGCCAAGGCCAAGTTCCTGTGGACAGAAAGCGAAATTGGCTGGTCTATCGCCTACTACGGCGTCATTTCATTTGTCGCACAGGCCATAGTCATTCAGGTGCTGCTCCCTCGCATTGGTGTACGAAAAGCCGTTTGGATTGCTCTTGCCGTTGAGGTATTCGCGTTGCTAGGCATTGGCTTTGCAAGCGTTGGATGGTTTGTCTATTTGATGGTTACGACCGCGCTGATCAGCACGATGCAAGACCCGGCTATACGACAAGCCCTCTCCGCCCGCGTGCCTGAAAATGCTCAGGGTGAACTACAAGGAGGACTGTCGGCTTTGACGAGTGTAGCGATGATTTTGTCACCGTTGATTTATAACGGCATGTTCTCGCTTACCGCAGGAACCGCTCCACTCTTCTACTTTCCTGGATCGCCCTTTATTGTGGCAGCTACTATTTCGGCCTTGGCGCTGCTATTTTTCGCCGTAAGAACCAAGCGTGAACAACTGTAGAAAAGAGCAGACTAATTGATTTTTTGCAGGTCACCTGCCGTGTTTAACCCTCTCTTGTCACAGAACGTATTTCGATCGGCGGTTTTCAGTAGCGTTGCTGAGTCTGCCCCGTCGCCTGGAAACACCGCTGAGCCGAAACTCGCTTCTACCTTCAATAAGGCGCCGTCAACAATAATGGTCTCGGCAACCCGGGTTGCAAGCCGCTCGGCAATGGCATACATCAATTCTCTAATCGATGCTTCTGTGCCGCCGTTCGAAATGATTGCAACAAACTCATCGCCACCTACACGGCAAATCGCATCATACGATCGAAACTCATCAAGCAACCGGCAGGCGACTACTTGTAAAATTCGATCGCCAGTGTCGTGACCGTGAGTGTCGTTGATTCGTTTAAAACCGTTCAGGTCGATGTATAAAATTCCGAACTCGGTGCCATCAGTCGCCGCCTTATTGACGGCAAGACTTAGCCGCAAGTCGAATTCGCACCGGTTCGGCATTCCCGTCAAGGTATCGGTGAGCGCCATCTTTTTGTGGCTCGCGGTTTCGTTGACAAGGCCACGTATCTGAGCCAAACGCGCCATTGCATATAGAATGGTACGGTCCAGCACAGACGTTGAAAGGTCCTTCTTGAGAACAAACCCTGCGGCGCCGGCTTTCAAGGCTTCGTAATCGAGCTAATCACGATCTTCGGAAGTCACCAAAACCAGGGGAACAAGAGATTCGGCGCATTCCTCTAACAAATCCAGGCCGCTCAATCCCTGACCGAGATTCTGATCGACCAATGCAACATCGACCGTTCCGCTTTCAATTCGTGTTTTTACCTGGGTCACATCGTAAAGGTATTCAAGCAGATAGTGCGCGCGTGAAGACTGTGAGAGTAGCGCGCAAATAAGTTCATACATTTCAACATCGTCATCTACAACGAGAACACGTATTTCTGGTGTGGCACTCATGAGTTCGCCCAAATAAAATCTTCGAAAACGCGCAACCCCCAGTTTGCATGTAGCCGCTGAGTCGGTGACCGTAACGCCAAGTTGATTGGCAGTGTCGATTGGAAGTTTTTAAATAACCGAATAGAAATTTCGGCAAACCCATTCCGAAAAACAGCTCGGAGATAGTAACCAGTTCTGCTTTGAGAGTTTGTTAAATATGGTGGCACACAGAGGTGGGCTAATCTCTTAGGTACAGAGCTATATACAGTGTGAAAATCAGTGGTAACCGCAGGAAACAGCTGACCAGGTTAGTCGTATGCGTCCACCGCCGCTATACGTTAGTGCTAAAAAATCGACGACGAATTGTGTCGAAGTCTTCGCTGACCAGTATCTTGCCATTACGAAACCCAGGTCGAAGTAAATTTTCGCGCCCCTGAAGTTCAGATTCTCTCACGGTCTTAATACTCGCCCCATCTGGAATCAACGCAAGTCGACCTCGCTTTGACCGCTTGCCACTATCGGTAACAGGTTCTTTAAAAACGTCGGATCACTGTTTGTTGATGCGTATCGCCGAGGCCTTCATAGCAAACTGCATAGTGTCGCGGTTAACGTTTTGAAGCAGCTCGCCTCCCATACCGAATGCAATGTTTTCGGCAGGCCAAAGAACACGCTATCAGCGTAACGGCCGCCACGAGACTCAATGTAGCTGGAGACAATTTCCGCACCCGGCGGATACTGTAGAAAGTGCGATGTCTTGTAGGAGTCTACATTCAGAATTGGGTTGGTGTACACAGGAGTTCCTCCAGTGAGGATTTGGAACACGGGTCTATCCCCCGTTCATGTAACGAGGTCAGGCAGATTGCCCAACCATTCGTTGAATAATGAAATAGTGATCTTCAAACATGGTGGTTGGATCCATGTCTGCCAATGGCACCCACTGAGCCGTTAACGCGTCGTCGCCTCCCCTGACTTTGGGTAACGACGTATCGGGTTTTAAATGAATATAGAACGCGTGGGTAACAGTTCGGACTCGTGCCGAGCGGTACGGGTCGTCGAATGCGCTTTGAGTAACAAAGGAGCCTGCAAGCACCGGAACAGGTACTTTTAGGTTGGTCTCTTCTTTAAGTTCTCTCAACATTGAGTCTTTGAGCGTTTCACCTGGCTCAAAACCACCTGGAAGCGCCAGCAGGCCTTGCCCGGGACGCGCGCGGCGTTCTACCAACAATACGTGCCCCGACTGCACAACAACTGCGTCTACCGCGAGGAAGGTTGGCGCATTTGGAAATCCATACATCGTCATTGTAGGTTGCGTCCATAATCGGAGCAATGTGAACGCGCTTGTTGCAAGCGACACTCAACGTTGAACGCATCATCTGCTCACGCTGTGCAAACGGCCCCGGGTTGCGAATGCAGGGAGGCCGGTGCGCTGAACCTATTAGAACTTATTCCTTGTTGTATTTAGTCTAGTATGAAGCCTTCGGCTTTGGAAAAAATGCTCAAAACAGCCTGGTGCTTGTAATCGTTACATCGAAGTATGGTTGGTGTAGCATCCAGATTCGCGCTACAGCGACCAAACTATTTGCGTACGAACGCTCAAAAGTGAGTAAAATGAAAACAAGTATTCTAATGTTTTTTAGTTTGGCAGTCGCGATCACCGTGTCAGCTGACAACGAAGTCAGTGGCTACAGAAACCATCCATTCTTTTTGTTCGATAGCGAACAAAGCTATACAGCAGACATTGCGCTTGCAGACGTCGATGGTGACGGCGACCTGGATGCGCTTACTGCAAATGGTCGACATTGGGCCCAACAAGATTTTGTTTTTTTAAACTCCGGCAAAGGTCGCATACTTGAGGCTGCTCGAGTAGGTACTCGTTTTGCAGGCTATTGGAGAACCTCTTTGGCGGTGACTGAAATTTAAGTACGCTTCGGCTTTTTCCAGGAAACAGCAGAATTTCAAATCTCCGCCCATTCTACTTGCGAAAGACCAGACGGTAACGTGGGCAATGTGTCGACGCAAATGGTGCTTGGCGCTAGCTTCAATAATGCCCAAAGTGTCGATAATTTCACCACCGACACAACAGTCGCGTACCGAATTTTCTAATTCGATTCTGATTTTACAAGCTGTCTGATTTGTACCCATAACCTAATGTAGCAAAATGACTATATATTAACAACGTCATTATGCTACTATCTGCGAGTTAAGCAATACACTTAGCAGCTCTTAAGTGAGCTTGTTGCCGCGAAGGCATAATCATAACTAATTGAAATTAGGTACCTTTTATGGGCAATGAAGCCAAAAAACACCGCAAGAATAGTGGGGATGCAGAGCGCCAGCACACGGCGCGACATTTGGACGATGGTAGCAACATGGCGCTATTAATCGATCAATCAGAGGAGATTTCAGATTCACTGAAAAGAGGAAAGCAACTTTCGCCAGATCAATCCCGGTCGCTTTTATATCTCGTTAATGTGGTCTCAAACATCAAGGACACTGAAAATATCGCCGAGAAGAAGAAATGGATATCGGTGTTTAGTAACCGTCTTAAGAGATTTACCGATGTGTTGAAATCAGCTGGAGATAAACCAAACTTGAGCATTTACCAAGCCGAAAACGACATGGAATTTCTACTCGAAATTGCCAATGAATACCTGGAAGGTCTTCCACAGTATCTTAGAACACCGGGCTCAATGGCCCTGCTTCGTGGGGCGCGCGCCAAACTTCGCCTGCTGGACGAGAATGGTGGCTGTCTTTCCGGTTCAGAGCTCGCTGAACTGCTTGGTGTAGACCGCAATACTCCGCGGAAAAAACACACTGATGATAAATTCATTGCAATCAAATCGGGTGGGCGCTTACGTTACCCAATTTGGCAAATTCATCAGCCAACTCCCGGCGAGGCTTTCAAAGTTCTACCAGGAATTTCCGATGTTATTGAAATTGCAAAACGCGCAGGCGCCAGCAGTTGGGATTTATTTTCGTTCTTTCTCACCGATAACATCCATCTTGTCGAAGAATCGAATTCTGCATACAGCCTTCCCATTGATGCATTGAAGGCAAAGAATAAAAAGATGGTTGTCTGCGTAGCAGAAATGACATTTGACCTTGAGTAATTCTGGTGCATCTCACAAACGAACAAGTCAATACTTTCCTCGCCAGTGACGAACTGGCAACCAGGTCTTTGGATCGTGATACGACACTTTGGCGAATTCACCACAAAAACTGCGTCATTGACAACAGAGTGTTTGAGGAGGCACAGAATCTACGCCATGAGATCATCCACTGGTCTTCGGGAGGACGTTTTGGCTCGCCTGGCAATGAAGTACTGTACTTAGGTGCATCGCGAGAAGGTGCCTTTCTCGAGACTTTGTGCACTAATCCTTCGTTGGGTATTGAAGTCAGCCGTAGTCGCTTACAAAATTTAGCCTGCAGTTCCATTGATCTGCCAAGAAATTTACAAATGGTAGACTTTACTTCCAAGAACCTGCTAAAGAACCGAGTAGATTCTAATGTTTTTGGCGCGACGGACGACAATGGACACCGACGGACGTACGCATTCGCTCGTGAAATATCGAAAGCAATCAAAAATAACCCGAATAACTATGATGGTTTATTGTTCCAGTCTCGCGTAAATCCAGATAATCGTAACATTGCAGTTTTCTTTCAGAGTGATACTCTATGGCGAGAACTCCAGAGCAGTATTGTAATTGCCGATCAAACGCTATTTTACGAACCTTGGGTTTACCAAATGCAGATTGATGGGCTCATCAATCTGACCGTCATTGATTGATGGAGTAAAAGCGCTAAAGAGGTCGGGGTGAGATGGCCAGACCACTGCGGACACTTTAGTTAGGAGAAAGTACATTTTCTCGAAGAGCCCTTTATTTACGAAAGACAAACTATAAACGCGGCCTTAAAATGGTATCAAGCTAGTGACAGTAACTGCGCCGAACACTTTCTCTTCTAAATCCATTCGCGGTTTATGCGGAGTGTGCGCACAAGTAGTTTCTTACGTTCTTTCAGGCGCCGTGTTTATTGCGGGTTTTTTTGGTGCAGCTCTGGTACTGGATGCGCCTTTTACTTTGCTTGCGGTTAGCGTGTTCGCCGCCATAACTATTGGCTTGCTTGGCTCATATCTCGCCGCGTTAGTATTCAAACTAAAGAGCCCCTTTAGGTATACGTTCGTGCAGGGACTGCTTCCAGTCGCGCTCTTTATCGGGCTGACTGCGGTGTTTATATTGCGCCCGATAATTGCAAACACGCAGCAAAACCCTCTTATCCAAACCAGTGGCGTGGAATATTGGCAACTGCCAACCGGCTCGACTGTGGCCGTGCAAAAAGTAGCTGCTCAAGGCAGTAAGGATTTGAACCCGATAGTTTTTCTTCATGGTGGCCCGGGCGCCTACTCAGTGTCTTTAGGATCAACCGTCGATGTTATTTCGCAATTAACCAGTGATAGTCATGATGTGTATTTTTACGATCAGATTGGGGGCGGCCTGTCACAGCGTCTTAACGATATTTCTCAATATTCGTTCGATCGGCATATTCGCGATCTTGAAGCTGTTTTTCAAAAAATTGGCGCTGACGAAATAATCTTGATTGGTTCTTCGTGGGGCTCATCGCTCGGCGCCAGTTATATGGCGAAACATCCATCGCACGTCTCTCACGCAATCTTTTCCGGCCCTTCGCCAATATTTCATCCGGATTGGAAAGATGTGGGCGACGGCGGCGTAGACGAGAAAATGACGCCAACCCAAAAGAAAGCGTTTTCGACGATGGTTGAAAAACCGCGACTATTTGTTGCAATAGCTTTAGCCGAGATCAATCCAATCGCAGCCGCAAGGTTCGCGCCAGATTCAGAACTGGGCGCATTATTTGACCAAGCTGCAAACAAATTTTACCTGCCTTTCTCAGTGTGCGATGAGAAAATGCTCGAAGTGCAATCCAGCAGATACGGTTTTTGGTCGAACCGTATGACCGGCAAAACCCTCTGGAATAGAAAAGATGACCCGAAGCCCCAGCTGATGAAGAACGAAACACCGGTTCTGATCATGCGAGGTAAATGCGACTATAAGAAAGAAGCCGTGGCGAAACAGTATGCTTCGATTTTTCCTAACGCCACCTATGTTGTACTCGAAGATGCTGGTCACATGCCCTATTGGGAAAAGCCCAAAGTATATTTACAAACTATTCGAGACTTTTTGAGCCGCTATCCCACCCAGATAAATTAGAAAACACGTCGACCAGCGAAATTAGCGATGCTCTGCATACATATCTCGCGCCCATTGAAGCGAACGGCGATCGCTCCACTTTGAAACCTGTTGCGCCAACTTCGGTGGATGGCTCAAGTTGTTGTAGACAGGGTGCTCCGGCGGTAAGGCAAGCGGAGACAACAAACTTGCAACTGCCATATCGACTCGCGAGAAACGCTCACCAATAAGATACTTCCTGCCATCAGCCAGCAATCCATCTATCCATTCCAACTCGCCGGCAACAATGTCTTTTGACTCATCTCCCTGTGCTTTGCCAAGATCCATTCGGCTGATCATTATCTTGCGGATTTTGGGAAATGCAAAACGTATAAGAATGTTCTTCGGAAAAGGTAGTTCGCGAGTGAACAGAGGGCGCACAGTGCCAGGGTGCTCAACCAACGCTTCTGAATAATAGAAACGGCGAATGTGAACACCGGCAATATCGTCAATTCGTTTTTCGATATCGGTACACAACTCAAGCTCTACTTCCGGTGTCAGTCGTTTTTCACCGGTACCTGATTGGCTCTGTGCCCAGCTGATGATGTTCGCGGAACCCTGGATTATTTTGCCATCAACGTGGACATACGGAACACTCGTGTTTGACCCACCGAGTTTTTTCGCAATTTCGGCGTGTTCGCCTGGAGCAACGTGATGTAACTCGTAGTCGATACCGAGATAGTCAAGAGCCCATCGGGCTTTTTCACAGTAGTGTGAAATAGCAAAAACATAGAGAACCGGGATATTCGTTGTCATGATCTTATTGTTACTCTTGTGTCGGGCTGGCTTTAGGGAAGCTCTGATGCTCCCCCACTAAAAACTGAGCTTGAACCCGCCATTGACCACATACCCGTCGAGCGGCGCGTAGATGTCATTGAATATCGGATTGGCCAGTGTGCCAGTATAAATCGTCTCATAGCGAGTCTGGCGCGTGTCGGTGAAATTTTCGAAGTTCAGAAATACCGAAAAGTTTTCGCTAAATATTTTCTCAGCCATGAGTCCCAGTATCCAGTAATCCCTGCTTTTGCTCCCATCACTGAGCGTTTGCGAGCCATAGTAATAGGCCTCTAGCCCTATGAGAAGATCGTCTTCGCGCTCATACACCAGCACAGAGTTAACGCGATTTTCGGGAATTAACGACGCAGCGTTTTCTCCGTCTGTACCGTGCTCTCGCACATCAACATGGGTATACCCAAGGAAATACTTCATATCGCCCCA
>QIGT01000332.1 GCA_003230835.1 Gammaproteobacteria bacterium | reverse complement strand
TGGCATTTGCAATATTGTTACCAGTAACGCGCAGGTCACCAGATGCTGCAGTCAATCCACTTAATGCTGTGTTAAAGCCCATTGAACACTCCCTGTTCTAAATTTGTCGAAAAGTCATGTGATGAAACACCGTAGCGTCGCTATTGAATTTCTTTGATTTGAACTGTGGGTACCGCTGTACCGCCTGATAGGTTCGCCACTAACCCGGCATCTGTGATAGACACACTGACGACACGCTCTGGCAAATTAATTGCGTGAGCAACGCGCTCACCACCCGCTTGGGAAAATGCAGACAACTGAAATATACCTGGTTGCACTTGGGTACCTGCATCCGTAGTGCCATCCCAGGAGAAGCGTAGAGTTGATCCTTCCTGTGCACCCAAATCGAAGGTCTTAACTAGGCTTCCGCTTACATCGCGAATCTCCAATTGCAAATCACCTACAGATTCTTGCAGGTCGATGGTTCCAGCAATGCCTCCTGCGGCATTGAGACCAGATTGATTACCCGGTGCCAATACATTGCGCCCAACCAAGGCCGCAGCATCCATGGTTAAACCGGTGCGTAGCGTACTCACCAGCCCATCCATAGATTCGTTGAGGTTTTGGATTCCTTCTACACTTGAAAACTGCGCAAGCTGGGCGATAAATGCCTCATTCTTTGCCGGTGAGAGAGGGTCTTGATTCTGAATCTGGGCGATCATCAATTCCAAAAATGCAGTTTTACCTAACTGTTCCTCTACACTGCGTGCAGACACTGGCTCAGCGGCCCGACCTACAAGTGTAACGCCCGGTATTTCTATTTGCATAACTTACTGTCCTAAATTGAGTACGCGTTCAGCCATACTCTTGGCTGTGTTCATCACTTCTACGTTCAATTGAAACGAACGAGACGCAGATATCATGTTGGCCATTTCTTCAACCACGCTGACATTGGGGTAAGCAACATAACCTTCATCATTGGCATAGGGGTGATCTGGTTCATATCGGATACTTAACGGCTTAGCGCTTTCGAGCACTTTTGGCACCTGCACGGTGATCACTTGTTCATCGTCTGCAAAAGCATCTACCGCCTTGGCTTGTAAAAGGGGATAACGAGCACGATAAGTATCTGCTGGATCTGCTGTAACACTTTCTGCATTGGCAATGTTGCTGGCTGTTGTGTAAAGCCGTAGCGATTGGGCAGCCATGCCACTTCCGGAAACATCAAAAACATTGAGTAATGACATAATCTATTCCCCCTTAATTGCCGACATCAGGCCTGAAAAGCGACCGTTGACAAACCGTAAGCTGGCGAGAAATTGCATGCTGTTTTGCGCAAACTCCGCTTGCTCCACCTGCGCCTCTACCGTATTGCCTTCTAAAGACGGCATTTGTGGAACTCGATACTTCAGATCGTCCGGTCCACCCATGCTGACTTGTCCCTGGGTCAGATGGTTTTCATGGGTCAGTCTCATTCGCGTAGCAGATGGGGTTGCCGCATCGGATACCCTTTTTAGGATCGATTGAAAATCAATATCCCGCGCCTTGTATCCAGGCGTATCCGCATTCGCGATATTTTGCGCTAACACCTGGGTACGATTGGCCCGCAGCGATAGCGCTTGTGCGTGTATACCTAAGGCATTGTCGATTCCAATTTTCACGCTTGACCTCCTTTAGCGGCAAACGCACATGTATTGGCAGTTAAGCTAGCAAGCATCGTGCCAATATCGATTAAACCGATGCGACAGGCTTTATTCTGTACAAACTACCGCTTAGGCACCCTACTTCGCCGGAAAACCGGCAAATGTTTGCCGTTGTGAATAATCGAGCCCACTTGTGCTAGTACTTGCCTACTACCGACAAAAGGAGACGTCATGGTGAAAGGATATTTCATTGCTCTATACCTACTACTGGACCTACTACTGGCCACGGCCAACCTACAGGCAGCGCCAATGAACGCAATTGTCGAGCACGCACATGTGTCGGTTCAAAAGGCCGTACGAGCCCAGTTTGGAGTTGATGCAACGCGCATCAAAATATTGCCGCTGAATAATTCTCTGCGGTTGCGTGCCTGCAATGAATTCACCACTGAAGTTAAATCCATAAGGTTGTATGGAAAAGTACCTGTAAGAGTGAGTTGTACTTCTCCCACCCCTTGGTCGATATACGTTTCTGCACAAGTTGATATAGAAGTAGATACTGTGGTCGCGACTCAAGCAGTGGCGCGTGGCCAACGATTAACCCGCCAGCATCTTGAAATCAGACAAGTTTCGTTAACTGATTTACCTGCGCAGCCGCTTAAACGTCTTGAGGATGCCATCGGTAAAACCAGCCGCCGTAGTCTCGTAGCCGGTCGCGCACTAAACCTAGCGATGTTGACAACCCCGCACGCGGTTCGTAAGGGAGAGCGGGTTCGCATCGAATCCGTGCGCGGTGGTGTACACATTCAAACCTATGGAGTTGCATTGAATGCCGGTTTTGTAGGCGATCAGATTCGCGTGCGAAATGAAGCGTCAAAACGCATCATTCGACCTTGGATTACCTCCCCTGGCAAGGTGTCTGCCACACCAGTATCTCAAGGTCAGATCGCATCGTCCTAGCTTGTTTCTGTCCCAAATACTGAGTATTTTGGATAAGAACTAACCAATCTCACTTTTTTTAAAAATTTAGCTAAAGTTAATCAATGCCCAGTCGATAGCGACTATAGGCAAAAACATATATCGAGCCCAGAGCATGGTAATAGAAGTAAATTCAAACCAATCTGGACCCATTAGGGATCAGAATTCGGCTAAGACACAGCCCGCAGAAGCCCAGCGAGCAGCGGCAGATCGTAAGACTGCTCAGCGCGAGGACTCTGTGCGCATCAGTGATGACGCCAATTCCTTACGTGAGCTCGCAAAGAACATTGACAGCCAAGATAGCTTTGATGAAGCCAAAGTAAACGAGATTAAGCAAGCCATTACCGAAGGTCGCTATCCAGTCGATAGTCGCCAACTTGCAGAGAAGTTTTTAGAACTAGAGTCACATATTATTCAATAGGTTATAACGTTAATCGAATGTTTAAAGAGAAGGTTATATGGGCAGCAATCAAGCATCTGAAGTGGCACAAACAATTTCCGCTGATTTGCAATTACTGCTACGGGTATTGGCCGCCGAGCGGATCGCTCTCATTCATCACGACACCGAAGAATTAGCCTCTATTACCGAACAAAAACAGACCATATGCCAGGCTATTGCGCACACTGTGCAAGCGCATCCGGAGGCGCAATCGCTGTTCGAATCAGACACAGGTCACAAAACCATCACCAAACTCGCACTCGCCGCGAAAGAGTCCAACTTAGTTAACGGAAAGATTTTGCATCGTTCACAACAATCCGTTCGAGAGATATTGAATATACTAAGTGGAAAATCGCTTGAAGGACTCTACGGCCAAAGTGGCCAACCAACACCGGAAGCAGACGCGAACAGCCGAGCCTTTGCGCGAGCCTAACGGCCAGGACAGTCGATACCTGGAGTCAGACACTGAAATACGTAAATGCTTTAAGCTATTTCGTGACCAGCGCACAATACTCAACATAAGCCTAGACAACACCTCTGGATCATTCAGTCACCAAACCATGACCTGCAGAGTCCTAGACATAAGCGACACTGACTTCCTCATAGAAGACATTAATCCTCGAGCGGCATTATCAGACCTTCGTACCAAGCCCACCTTTACTCTTTCCGTACGCGGTCAGGGAATGTTTGCCTTCATTGAGAAAATGCATATCAGTGACGTAGGCGTAGAGCGCAATCTACCCTACTTCCACGTGCCACTTCCAAAGAAAATGCTTTATCAACAACGCCGTAAAGGGGCGCGATTTCGACTGCCGCTACTGGTTACCGCTGCCGGCGCGAGCATCACCCTATTTCGCGATACACCCAGTACCGGCCGTATATTGGATATTTCTGCCGGTGGCTGTCGCGCAGAATTTGATCTGCCCCTCGATTCGCCCATAAATCAAGATGAGGTTGTTAAACATTGCGCCATTGCACTGCCTCCTCGTCTGGAATTGACCGGCGAAGGTGTACTGCGTCATCATAAGCTGACAAAAAACCATACAGTGGTTTGTGGCATCGAACTGACGAAAATGCAGATTACAGATCGACGACGCTTGGAACAATTTATCCAAACCATTACCCGCACTGCTCAAACGTCCTAAGTTTTAGTGAATCTCTGCCAATCGTGGGGTGTATCTACATCCCATATTTCATCGAGTAAGTAAGCACTCATACCGTACTTTTTCGAACAGCTTAATGTCTGTTGCAAAACCTCGCCTGTCCCCCACCTAATCGATTGAAATATAGCCGCTGGGAAATTGTCTTTTATCGCGATCAACCCGTAGCCACCATCTTCTGCAGGACCAAGAACCAGGTCATAATTTTCAAGTTGACGAAAAGCACCCTCTACATATGCCGCATCTATACAAGGGCAATCGCTGCCAACAAGACACACACGAGGCGAGCCTTCATCTAACAGACGACGAATTATCGCCGCCATTCGCTGACCTAGGTCGCCAGCATATTGAGAGAGTAGTTCAAAGTGATGTTCTGTTGCCCAACGCTGGCTACAAGCATCTATCTCAGTCACCCAGAGAGTTTTACGACCAACCTGCGTTGCTTCAAGCTGCCGGAGTGTCCTCTCTACCAAGGTACAATGTGCGCTCAGGGCGCCGTGCGCACCTAAACTGGGTATCAAGCGCGTCTTAGCTTTGCCTAGAATTGCCGAACGCGCAAAAACTGCCAACGCAGAAAGGTTATCAACCCCCATAGTAGTCGCGATATAAAGCTGCCGCACTCGCACCGAAATAGTAGCGCAGGCGGTACCACCACATGCTTATTATGGTGCGAATTACCCCATTAGTTTGCCAGCGACGGGGCGAACTAACGATTATTCCAGGCAATGTTACGAACTGATTGGAGTGCTTTGCACGCAATCGACTGCTGAGTTCGATGTCTTCCATCAACGGCTGTGCTGGTATCCCGCCGACACTGTCTATTAGAGATCGATGTACAAACATGCCTTGGTCGCCGGTGCATATTTTTGTTAACCGCGAACGCCAGTTCATCAATCTCGCGACCACGGCCACCCCCGGAATATCCACATCAAAACGACCCCAGCATGGCACATTTTCAGTAACTACCTTCTCGATCGAGGCAATGACTTCAGAACAAAGCACTGTATCTACATGCAGTATCCATATCCATGGCGCATCAGTGTTGCTGACGCCTAAAGCGATTTGTTCCCCTCGTGACGATGTGCAGTGCAAATACTGCGCGCCAGCACCTTGCACAATTTCACGAGTGCGATTACTGCACCCACCATCGACAACAACACACGAAATCCTGTGAGCAACCTGGGATAACAACTTCGACAGTGCAGTGTCGTCTTGGTACACAGGGACAACGACACACGCTTGGCTTAAATACACCATAGACCGTCAATTAACATCGTGTTGAATGGCTCGTTATTCAGCGTTTTCAATCTGTGGTTAACTCAGAACGTCTTGCGCTAGCTTCTGAATACCGGCGACCGGATCTGCGCCCAGAGCCTGCAACGGTACCAACAGTCGTTGCGCACCTGCACTGGCAAGCTTTTCTATCGCCTCAGTTCCACCTTGTCCTGTCCACATACAAGTGACTTCGATATCACTGCACGAACGATTTTGGGTTTCACAAGCAGCGGCGAGCCGAGCAACCCCTTGTTTGAGTTGGTCGGCATCTGTTGTTGGCGCAAACCAACCTTGGGCATACTTAGCCGTACGTTCAAAGGCTTTGCCCTTATCCCCACCGATCACCAGCGCAAGCTCTTTAGCTGCGGGATAACTTTGAAAGCCTTGCCAATCAATATGCTCACTGGTGTGGTCGACGACATCACCCGACCAGACTTTACGCATCGCTTCGACATAGTCATCGAAGCGCGCACCACGCTTGGCAAAGGGTACACCCATGGCTTTAAACTCTTCTTGCAACCACCCAATACCCAAGCCCAATAACAACCGGTGTTCACTGACAAAGTCTAGACTGGCGGCTTGTTTTGCCAAAGTCAGCGGATTGGTTTGCGGCAGGATATTCACCCCAGTACCTAATTTGAGCGTCTTGGTATGGGCTGCAACATGAGACAGCGCAATCAGCGGGTCTATAAAATTCGTATCTGGAGCTGCGCCCATTTTGCCATTGTCGCTGTATGGATACTTTGACGCATAGTCCACCGGCACAATAACGTGCTCAAAAGTCCACACAGATTCATAGCCGCAGGATTCTGCCAACTGTGCCAAGCCGACCATTTGATCAACGCAGCTCACCCCAACATTGACGGGTATCAAACCAATTTTCATGTTCACACTCACTGCAAAAAAACAAAGCACTATTGTGCCCGCAGCTTGCCCAAGCTTGAACCTATTTTTTTAAAGGATTACTAACTCGATAACACATCGCATATGCGCTTGACCCGATAGCTTTCCGCAAGGGTGTCCCACACTTGCACCTGCCGACAATTAACAGCGCCGTCTTGCGGTGGATCTAGCAGTAATCTCAACGAGTCTGGCTGACTGGCTTCAAAACTTGGACACTGCAATGAGTTGGCACACTGGTGTGGATTTTCCTGAGCTTGATCCAGCGAATCACACAGTGTCAGTGCACGGCCTTCTACGCAAGCGCATTCACAACGTACAAATTGATATCGTGCCAATTCAGCTTCTAGATATTGAGGTTGTGCATACAGAGCAAGCAGTAGAACCCACATAATCTTCTCCTTAACATTCCAAGCACGTAAGCTAGCGTCTAACAAGACCACCTCAAAGCCGATTTCAGCTCATAACTTCGTAGGCCAACCGCACTTTATGCATGCGTTTCTATGTTGTTTGCGTGTAAAGTATCCCATTCGATACGACTACGAATTTGGGGGAAGGGTTTGTACGATGAATATCGCGCTATCTGGGATGAGCTGATTGCTCCAGGCGCTGACTTTGAAATAAACACCATGTCGATTAGGGGAAATCCTACTCGTATCTATGCTAACGCACCGCTGACAATGCGAGACCTCTGGCTCAGTTCTGCACAGTTTGGAGACCAAGACTATTTGGTTTACAAACAAGAACGACTGACTTATTCCGAATCTCACCAACAAGTTGCCAACATTGCAACCTGGCTAACCAACGCTGGTATCTGCCAAGGAGATCGCGTGGCTATTGCTATGCGTAACTATCCCGAGTGGCTACTTTGTTACTGGGCAATACTCAGCATGGGCGCCACGGTGGTGGGCATGAATGCTTGGTGGACGGGGCCTGAGATGTTATACGCCCTCGAAGATTCATCCCCCAAAGCACTCATTCTCGATGAAGAACGATTTACCCGCATCGAACCAAACCTAGATCAGTTAGGCGAATTGACCTTGGTTGGGGTTCGCGAATTAGCTGACAACAACAACGTGACCTCGTGGTCTGAACTCATTTGCGGGCAGCACGAACTAAACCCTGTAGACATCCACCCTGATTCCGACGCGTGTATCTTCTATACCTCTGGCACCACTGGCCGACCCAAGGGTGCGCAACTGACCCATCGGGGTTGTGTCTCAAATGTCTGGTCGCTACTCTTTTCAGCAGCGCTACAGAAGGTCATGGGTGAACGAAGTGGCGCCCTCGAACCCGACGCAGTCGCACCACCACCTGCCTCCTTGGTCACCACACCTTTATTTCATGTCACTGCAAATAATTGCGTTGCACATGGCACTACTATGGCAGGCGGCAAATTGATACATATGTATAAATGGGATGCCGGTGAAGCGCTACGTCTTATCGAGGCAGAAAAAGTAACCGCCATGAGTGGCGTACCGGTTATGGCCAGAGAAGTCATCTCGCACCCAGCATTTAGCTCCACCGACACCTCTTCATTGATATCGCTTGGTGGCGGCGGTGCGCAGTTGCAACCAGATTTGGTTGATAAGATCGACAAGAGTGTAGCCACTGCCAAAGCTAACACCGGCTTTGGCATGACCGAGACGTGCGGCATCATCACTGCTATTGGTGGCGACCTGTTCCTAGACAAACCCGCCAGCTGCGGCCCTGCAATGCCTTGTTACGAAACCAAAATCGTCGACACCAAAGGAACCGAGGTTGCCCTGGGCGAATCTGGTGAGTTGTTGGTTCGTGGTGCACAAGTCATCAGTGGCTACCTAAACCGTGCAGAGGCGACTGCAGAATCCATTCAAGATGGCTGGTTAAAAACCGGTGACGTGGCAAAACAAGATGAACACGGCTTCCTATATATCGTTGATCGCATCAAAGACATGGTGTTGCGTGGTGGCGAAAACATTTACTGCGCTGAAGTAGAAAGTGCTCTGTACGAACACTCAGCCATTGCTGAATGTTCTGTTTTCGGCGTATCTGATGATCGCTTGGGTGAAGAAGTGGGTGTTGCAATACACTTAAAAGAACCACACGGTGTGAGTGCCGACGAATTGAGAACCCACTGCAGAGTATTGATCGCGTCTCCGAAAATTCCACGCTACATTTGGTTTCTGAACGATCCTTTGCCTAGAAACGCATCGGGTAAATTCTTGAAACGAGAACTCCGTGAAACACTGTCGTTGGAGAAAGCCCGCTAGTCCAGGCAGTTAGTACACCTGCATGATGGCGCGGCGGATATGAGCAAGCTCTGCCGTGTCATCAAGCCAGACTGTCTTGTCACTGATCTCAATGCCTAAACGCCTAAACAGCACTTCGGTTGGCGGCATGCCGCGCCGGTCAGCATACTTTTGGTAAACCTGCATAAACACGCCCTCACCGCCCAACGTATCAAGCTTCGCGAAAAAATCAGCCCCTTTCCAATCATGTGCAGAAGGCAAGCAACATTCAGACAATTTTCCCAACACGGTGTCAAGGCTGCGTGCGCCGTCACTACGCTCGCGCAACAACGTATCAGCGTGCAGTGCCATCGCCGCACCACTCCAATAAATCATCATTCGCGCTTGCCAAAATTCACGATGGGCTGTGCCATTGGGAGACATCCCAGCATTCTGCGCTTGAGCGCTGGCAAAACTTCCAGCAAGCCGTTGCCATCCTTCTACCTCGCTGTAATATCCTTGTCTGGTTTGCAGGACATTCTGATAGTAGCTGGCAAACCCTTCTGAAATCCATTTTTGCTGGGTTCGCACATAGGGTAGCAGCAAATGCGAAAACTCATGCGACGCGGTCCAGTCGTGTTGAAGGTCTTGCAGTGATCGACTGGCATCTACGTAGAAACGCACCGCTTCACCTTGATCTCTCATGACATAACCAAAGGGTACGGGCGAACGATCACTCAGGCCGACATCAAATGCCAGCACTTGGACCTGAGGGTTAGGTAGGCGCCCACCGATTGCGGACACCGCAGCAAGGGGTGACTCTAGCCAAGTTGATATCTTGGCTAGGTGATCTGCCGCCCCAACAAATACCGCCTTCTTTTCTAAACCTATCGCCGACAAATCTATTTCGTGGAATCGTCCCAACAAGATCAAACCCGTACTACTTTCAGGTGACGCCACAATCGTGTAACCACGCCCGTTACTAGCCCAGGGCACCGAGATAGCTTGGTCAGCTTGCACTGAAATATCCACCCGGTCATTGTTATTCAGTTCTGGTAAAAACAAAAATGACGACGGAGTTGTGATCAACACCTCAGAATTAGAGAAATCACCCCAACGAGATGATTGTGTTTTATTTTCCGGCAACAAATCTGCTACATAAGCAACACACGTCGTGTTTTCAGGAAGATTGATGCGCTTTCCTCGCTGATGGCGGATGGCGGGCCCGCCACAAACCTTCAATTCGCGCAATTTACGCGCTTGCCCATGTCTCGCCTTTAATCGGCCAACGGGGGTAGAAAACTGGGCGGTGACCTGCACACTGTTGCTGTCTTCGGCAAAGACAAGTTCATATCGGTGAGTTGCCCCATGACTCGCCAGGGAAGTGAGTGCCGTTAGACCCAACAACAGTAGCGCTGAGTACCGACAACAATATTCCATATTTTTATTCATCAAAATCAACTAGATGTCTTGTTCTTTTAATAATTTAGGTAATATATGAGAATCTAAGGTTTGGCAAAAAACCCGCTATAAAGTTCAATCTGGCGATTGCTGTTCCAAACTTGATCAGCCGTTAAGAAAACAGATGTGCAAACTGCTCACGCAACAGATTCTTTTGCACCTTGCCCATGGTGTTGCGCGGTAATTCAGGTAAATTGACTACCCTTTTGGGCTGTTTAAATCGAGCCAATTGACCCTCTAGTGCTTTGTCGATTTGCCTGATATCCACGTCTCGGTGCTGAGGCACCACTACCGCGACCACACCTTCGCCGAAGTCTGCATGGGGTATACCAATCACAGCACTTTCTAACACTTCAGGCATATCGTCGAGCAAGCGCTCGACTTCTTTAGGGTAAATGTTGTACCCACCACTGATAACCAAGTCTTTTGCACGACCAACAATAGACACCCTACCTTGCGCATCCACGGTGCCGAGGTCGCCTGTAATGAAAAAACCGTCTCCTCGAATTTCTTCTGCGGTTTTATCTGGCATCCGCCAATACCCAGAAAAAACGTTAGGTCCTGTGACTTCAATGGTGCCCACATCACCTACGGGCACCTCGCTGCCCTGATCATCGGCTATGCGTAAAGTTAACCCCGGCAAGGCAAAGCCGACGGTCGCTGGGACGCGTTCGCCATGCAAGGGATTGGTGGTGTTGATGATGGTCTCACTCATGCCATATCGCTCTAGAATGCGTTGCCCTGTACGCTCTTCCCATTGGTTAAAGGTTTGTTCTGTGAGTGGTGCCGAGCCGCAAATATAAACCCGCATGTGCGCAACCTCATTTGCGCCAAAGTCTGCATCCGCGAGCAGACGCACATAAAAAGTCGGTACACCCATCATTACTGTACAACGTGTTAAAGCTGAGCGAACAAGTTGCGCATCAAATTTCGGCAAAAATTCCATCGGCGTACCATTCAACAAAGCGCAATGGCTCGCAATAAAAAGCCCATGCACATGAAAAATAGGCAATGCATGCAATAACACATCATCACACCGCCAGCCCCACGCTTCACTCAAGGCATGTGCATTGGAACTCAAATTACCGTGGCTGAGCATCGCACCCTTGGATCTACCGGTTGTACCCGAAGTATATAAAATGGCAGCCAAATCAGATTCATCACGCGGACACAGGAGCGGAATAGTTAGATCATGTTGCTGCATGGCATCCACTAGCGAACCGTTGGCATCAGCGGTGAGGGTCAAGCTGCTAACATCATCACGAGCTTGCGCACCAACAAATAACGAAGGCTGCGCGTCTGCCAAGAAATAGTCGAGTTCTTTAGTGGTATATGCACTATTCAAAGGCACATATACACCACCGATTCGCAAGGTAGCCAAGTACAACGCCAGATTCTCGGCAGATTTATCAACTTGGGCCACAACGCGATCACCGGGCGAGACATTTTGTGCGATCAGTACTGCACTGATACGTTCAACACAGTCTTGTAATTCGGCATAGCGCCAGACCTTACCTTGCGCCATGCGCAGGCAGTCATCTTGGGCATGCTGTTCAAAAACCGCCTCCAGCGTATGGTAGAAATTTGTCATCGGTCCCCTTATTCAGTATGTATTATGAAGCGCTTAGGCGGTTATGAGAAACATCTATTAACTTATTGATTTTTTTGCGGAATAGGCGTTGCTAGGCTTCGATAGATCTGTTAAATTTCTCGCGATTTTAGCCCTGCCGGGTAAAAGATTCGAGGTGGAGGGGATTCCATCATTCGATATTCCCATAACAATAATAAATAATTGGGAAATTTATAAGCCGCCTCTGGCGGCTTTTTTCATTTAAACTGCCCCTCTATGACAATCCGCACTTATCTCATCCCTCGTATCAGCAAGCCTTTCAGCGCCACAGTGACTTTACCTGGCAGCAAATCTAATGCCTTACGCCAATTGGCCATCGCCGCGGTCACTAAAGGTCAAAGTACTTTATTCGGTGTTCCTGCATGCGACGACAGCGCAGCCATGCTCGACTGTTTACGCGCGCTCGGCGTCAAAGTGAAACAACACAAAGATCGTATCGAAGTTGTCGGTCCGATGAATTACGACAAGCCAGTCATACTAAACGCACGCATGAGTGGCGCATCGACCCGGTTACTTATCGGGCTGGCCGCTTTGCGCAGTGGTTCAACCACCATCGACGGCCATAGTTCTTTACGTGAAAGAACCAACGCACCTTTATTTGATGTACTCAGACAACACGGCTGTCGAGTGGACAGCGCAGATGGAAAGTTGCCCGTCACTCTCTCTGGTCCGCTTGATTCAAACACCAGCATCAGCGTGGACGGATCGCTTTCGAGCCAATACATTACCGCATTGATGATAGCCGTGGCAGGACAAAACATCACCAAGCCCAGACACATCAATATCATCGGCGAACTAGTCTCACGCCCTTACATTGACATCACCATCAATGAACTCGCCAAGCGAGGGATCACCGCACGATGGCTGAACGAAAGTGAGTTGGTGATCGAGCCCGGTGAACTAACGCCAGGCAGCATTACGGTCGAAGGTGATGCCACAGCAGCCACCTATTTTTCCGCATTGGCAACCTTGCACAGTTCTCAAGTCACATTAACCAACCTCGGTAACACTACCCATCAAGGCGACTATGCCTTTTGTGAGCTTATGGCCAAGCTCGGCGCGCAAGTGACGCAAAACGAAACGCATACAGTCATCAAAGGGCCACAAAAGCTTCAGCCCTTGCCCCCAACAGATATGACCAGCATGCCAGACGCTGCGCTCACGCTGATCGCCATGGCGCCATTATTACCTGCAACAACTCACATTGAAGGCTTAAGTTCCCTGCATCACAAAGAATGTGATCGACTGGAATGTTCGGCCAAAGAATTACGCTCCATGGGTGTTGCTGTCGACACCACCCAAGACTCAACCAAGATTCAACCCGTACGCGAGTTAAAAGCCCACACCCTATCGACTTACCACGACCACCGCATGGCCATGGCATTTTCGCTGTTAGGCAGTGTTTCGGGTTCACTACTGGTAGACGACAAGGCCGTGGTAGACAAAACTTATCCAGACTATTGGCTAGACTATGGTCGCGTGAGTTAAGTTTCTCTAAGCAAAGAAAGCAGTGGTGTAGTTCATTGCAAAGCCAGCTTGGGAAGGGGTGTTTTCTAGACGAGCTTGCGGCCCCTCCGGGACTCTGCGCTGCGTTTAACGCCTAGAAAACACCCCTTCCCAAGCTGACCTTGATGCGCTATCTCCCGTCTTTGTGGGTAACATGCTGACAAAAACCAAGCCGCCGATAGCACCGGCCACACATTGAGACAGCAAACCCACAGTTGTTCGAGTCACCGCCAGCGGATGAATACCTGAGCCAACCACAATTGTTAATGCTGCCTCAGCGGCGAATATGCCGGCAAAACCTGCTACCACGTAAGCCAACGTGCGCAACTGAGGCACCCATCTTATGATTAGTCGAGCGATCAAAAAACCCAGCAGCAGAGCTACCGCGATTACTGGCAGATAGATTTGCATCATGCCAAATAGATCGTTAGAGGCGGTATAAAAACGAGTGCTGGCGTCTACGGACAAACCCATTTCAACAAGATTGGCAAGATTCAATTGACCATAGCTCACAACCGCCAGAATGTAGGTGGTCACCACAGCAGCAACAAATGCTAGAACAACTCGCAACTAGATCCCCCTCATTACCTTCATCAGAACTTTACCTTCATCAGAACTTTACCTTCATCAGAACTTTCGCCAGTATTTTCACCAGTATTCCCACCAGCCGTGCCAGACGCGATACCATAGCACACATACCACTGCATCGAAGTTCGCTATGAATTTACAACTCTGCCCACGCTTAGAACATATTGGCCCCATCAGCCTTAAACTTTTAGGCGTACCTTTGCTCTTGCTAAGCCTATCTGGCCAGGCTGCAGAACCGGACTACAAACTAACCACCGTGGCGCAAGGCTTGGTGCCTTGGAGTATTGCGTTCCTGCCAAATGGCGACCGTCTTATCACAGAATTACCCGGACGATTGCGCCGCATCACCTCCACCGGAGAGGTGCAAGCGCCGATCTCCGGTGTACCTGAAGTCTATTTCGCAGGACAAGGCGGTTTGTTTGACGTGCTGCTAGCGCAAGATTTCCAGCAAAGCCAAGCCCTCTACCTCTCCTATTCCTCAGGCGACGCCGAAGCAAACGCCACAACTGTTGCAAAAGCCCAGCTAGTAGGCAACACACTACAAAATGTCACGGTCATCTTTACCGCATCGCCGACAAAATACGCGCCACAACACTACGGTGGCCGATTGGCCTGGATGGCTGACGGCACACTGTTGTTGAGTACCGGAGACGGCTTCGACTTTCGCGAACAGGCACAAAACCTATCAAGCCATCTGGGTAAGACAATCCGTATGGACGCAGACGGTACACCGGCATCTGGAAATCCATTTGCAGACAATCCGTATGTGTGGACTTATGGACATAGAAATCCGCAAGGTTTAGCTGTCACCAGAAACGGCACTGCCTACCTGCATGAGCATGGTCCACGCGGTGGCGACGAAGTGAACAAGCTATTTCCTGGCGGCAATTTCGGATGGCCCGCAATCACCTACGGCATGGACTACAACGGCGCCTTTGTTACGCCGTTCACCCAGCAGGAAGGAATGGAACAACCGCAACATGTCTGGGCATCTTCTATTGCTCCCTCTGGTTTCATGATCTACGAAGGAAACATGTTTCCCGAATGGCAAGGAGACTTCTTTGTTGGTGCCCTTGTGGATAAAGAAGTGCGCCGATTGAGCGACAACAATAGCGAGGTAATGACCGAAGAGACTGTGTTTGATGAAATTGATGCGCGCATAAGAGATATTCGAGAGGCACCAGATGGCTCTATATATGTGCTAACAGACCCACCCAACGGTCGAGTTATTTGGATCAGGCGATGAGTGTCTCCTCAACATCGCAATCTATGCAAGTGTAAAATATTTGTAACGATGCCAGTTTGAGGGTAGGAAACTCTAAGCGCGTGCTTGAAGATGTTTGACTTGTCATAAGAAATCGTCAGGGGATGGGTGATGGATGCAAGAGCGATAGGGGCAGAGTTCTTTGGAACCTTTTGGTTAGTGTTAGGTGGTTGCGGCAGCGCAGTGCTTGCCGCGTCTTTTCCTGAAGTCGGCATCGGGTTGGTCGGCGTGTCATTAGCGTTCGGTTTAACCGTGCTAACCATGGCCTACGCCATCGGTCATATATCCGGGTGCCATTTGAATCCAGCAGTCTCTATCGGGTTATGGGCTAGCGGTAGATTCGAAGGAGCCAAACTTGCCCCCTATATTATCGCGCAAGTGATGGGCGCCACTGCCGGGGCCTTCATACTGTATGTCATTGCCAGTGGTCAGCCCGGGTTTGAACTCGACGCAGGATTTGCTGCAAACGGCTACGCCAATCACTCCCCGGGTGGTTATTCGCTCATGTCTGGCATGGTCATCGAATTTGTGATGACTTTTATGTTTCTAATCATCATCCTCGGCGCCACCGATTCCAGAGCACCTGCCGGATTTGCACCCATCGCCATCGGGCTTGGTTTGACCCTAATCCACTTAGTCTCTATTCCGGTCACCAATACATCGGTGAACCCGGCACGTAGTACAGGACAAGCTATATTTGTCGGCGGATGGGCCATCTCTCAGCTGTGGATGTTCTGGGTGATGCCCATCGCAGGTGCCATCGCCGCCAGCGCGGTTTACAAACTGCTTGGCTCGGGTGGTACGCCCCAAGAACATGGTTGAACGGCTGAAAGAGGCGAAAGCGGTTTTTTAAAGAAAGTGTCCAAACGCTGCAATATCCGATATATTCCGGCCATGCCTAGGATCTCCACTTTAATTGCCACTTTTGCGTGCATTAGTCTTGTTGCAATACAATCAAGCGGGCTGCATATGCACGCCGATGCTAATGCCAAAGCCAACGGACACAATGCAGGATTACATCTAACCCACCGTCACTTTGTTGCTGCGCAAGACCATCGTCATGACGGCAACTCTGAAGCGCATAAGCACAGCGCAGAAACTGACTTTTCGCCGACCGAACAGCTCAGCACCAGCGGGACAAAACTGATTCCGCTACTTATCGTGATGGTGATCGCGGCTCTATTAGGCTTCAGAATACACACCCGGCTTCGATCGTCTGCACCACAATCCGACAAAGTCCGCCGCCGAGAGCGCTGGCGCCCGCCACTTCGCGCTCCGCCGATCTCCTTGTAATTCAATCTATCAAATCGACTGCGGATGGCAAACGCTGTGCGTAGTCTTGCTCGAATTACAAATGCATTTTGGAAAACGCAAAAGGAGAACCACAGATGTGGACATCATTCACGTACCGAGTTGGTGCGTGGTACCTGCTGCTTATAGTCAGCGTCGCCGTGCTGACACCGCCTGTGTCAGCGAGCGAAGGTGCCATAGTAGGCTTAGACGAGGCTATTCGAAAAACTCTCTCGAGTAATCCGTCTCTAATTGCCTTTGGGTATCAAATCGAGGCGCAACGCGGGCGCTTAACCCAATCAGAGCTTCGCCCCAACCCGGAACTGGACATACTGGTTGAAAACGCGCTCGGTTCCGGGGATTTCCAAGGTGTAGATCGCGCCGAGACCACCCTCAGCCTGGGTTGGGTATTGGAGCGCGGCAAGCGTCAAGCACGAGTTGCAGCAGCCCACGCCAGCATTTCGGTGTTCGAATCTGAAGCAAACCTTCGGCGCACAGACGCAGCTGCACAAACAGCTCGACTGTTCCTCGACAGCCTCGCCAATCAAGAACTGCTAGTCCAAACCCAAGCAGCTGTCACGCTCGCAGAAGCAACCGTGGCAGCTGTTGGGAAACGTGTGCATGCGGGTCGAACCCCAGACGCTGATCTGGCGCGCGCAGAAGCGCAACTCGCCCGTACACAGCTCGCGCACGAGGACATTGAACATGAATTGAAGACCTCCAATCATCGTTTAGCAGCGCAATGGGGAGAGACGCGACCCGACTTCTTAAAGGTTAGCGGCGACCTCCACAAGATACCGGAGATCGAAGACTTTAAGGATCTACTCAATCGCATTGAACAGAATCCAGAGCTCTCACGCTATCTTACCCAGCAACGACTACGGCAGGCCGAATTACGTTTGGCTGAATCGGAAGCGAAACCCAATTGGCGTGTGAACGCGGGTATTCGCCGATTAGAACAAAGTGATGACCAAGCACTGGTTGCTGGCATCACAATCCCACTGGCACTGCGCAATCGTAACCAAGGTCAGATTGCAGAAGCTCGCGCCAACCTTGCCGGGGTCGAAGCGGATCGAAACGCCACTCGCCTACAACTCGAAACGCAGTTATTTGCGTTCTACCAAGAGTTACAACACAGCTTACATCGCACCAAGGCATTGCGTGAGGAGATCTTGCCAAGGGTTGAGAAAGCTTTAGCCGACACGCAACGCGCGTACACAGCGGGTCGTTACGGCTACTTTGAGCTGCAGCTCGTACAAAGTGACGTGCTGAGCACGCGGATGGCGTTAGTCGATGCCAGCGTCGACGCCCACAAACGCCTGATCGAGATAGAACGGCTGACCAGCACGGTAATGACCACTTCGGTCAAGCAACCATGAGGTATGTGATGAACAATTTTCAATGTATTGGGTTGGCGGCTCTAGTATTAGGGTTGGCAGGGTGCGGAGACGCGACAGAACACAGCGTCTCCGAACACATCGGGCACGGCGAAGCGGCAGAAGTTGAACCCGCCAAGGGGGTACACGGCGGCCGGCTGTTGATCGACGAGGATTTTATCCTCGAGCTGTCGATTTTCGAGAACAATGTACCGCCTGAATTTCGCGTGTGGGTGACCAACAACGGCGCACCAGTGGCACCCGCCGATGTCCAACTTGAGGTGACGTTAACCCGCTTGGGTGGCATCAATGACAATATCGCGTTTCGCCAGCAAGACGACTTTCTGCGCGGCGATACGGTAATCTACGAACCGCATTCGTTTGTCGTGACCATCGAGGCGCAACATGCGGGCCAAGTCCACCGTTGGCAATACGACAACTTCGAAGGACGTACGCGCATTGGCCCCGATATAGCACAGGCGTTTGGGGTCGAGACTGAGAATGCAGGGTCGGCCACGATTAAAGATACTGTCGCCGTCTACGGGCGGGTTGTGCCTAATACAGAGATGGTGCGGGTAGTCAGCGCTCGCTTTGATGGTGTTATTCAATCTGTGAACGTTTCGATTGGCGACACCGTGCGTAAAGGACAGT
>QIGT01000360.1 GCA_003230835.1 Gammaproteobacteria bacterium | reverse complement strand
AGGTGACTCGTTGCGAAGACGCTCAAAGTAACCCCAATGAGTATCAGATTGCATCAACTCTGGTTTGCTGACATCGATCTGATCTAGCGGAACTGAATACGGATCTGACTGTTCAAGGACTATTGCTTCGGCCATTAGGAAACCCTCTTCTCAAAATGCTGCTATGAGAGTACCGCAAATCTAAAAACACGTCATGTGGCTATTCATCTAGCTATTCACCTGGTTATAGAGGCGTGACATTAACTATCAGGCTATTTTTCTCGCCGTCGCTTCGTCCCCTACCGGGCGAGTAATTCTTGATCGGGCATTTTTAAACACACCACTTGCGGCCACATGTTCACCCGCTTTGGCTAACCCAAACTTAGGCATGTTTCCATACACGCTTTCATACTGGTTTGCTTTAACTTGGTAAGTTTCATGCCAAATACCTACAGTGCCGTTACCACCTATAGCTTTGTTAAAACGTCGCCAAGCGGCTAGGTGGGTTTGCGTTGGGGCTTTTGAAAACCGCTCGAGATCATCAAAAGTTCGCCAGTACTGAATACTGCAAGTGGTTTTGCTGAGCAGATTGAAATAGTTTTCGCCACTCAGAAAACCTGTGCTGGGATCATTGGCTAAAGCCACTTGCATCTTTGTCATGGCCGTAGCCACCGGCAGCCATTTGTTTACAGCCCAAAGGCGATTGACTCGCATGCCTATGATAAACACAACAAAGTCGCCTTCAATGTCTGCGCTAAACCTGCCTGGTAAAATGTTTGTCATGATGTTGTTCCTGTCATTATAAATCTTGTCAAAGCAGCCCGCTGGGTCGCGGGAAAATCGAGTTCAAAGGCGTATTTCAATTGGTTTTCCAAGCTGGCTAGACCATGCACAAAGGACCAACAAGCATAAGCAAAAGCGAATTTATCCATCGGCGCTAGGCTAGTTCCCAGATCACCGACCGCTTCTAACAATATTCCAAACGCCCCCGAGCCAACCTTGCTGTCGTGTGTTGGTTTGAGCGGGTTGCGCAATTGCATCAAGTGATATTCCTTAGGCTTTTCTGTCGCAAAGGCGATATAGCGCATGCCAACTTCAACCAAGAAACCCACTGGATCAGCATTTGGCTCTGCCTGTCGCAAGTAATCAGCAAGCAGGGAATCTACCTCCTCACACAACGCGATGATGATGTCTTCTTTATTGTCGAAGTATTCATACATGGCCGCCGGGCTGTAGTGGCTACGCGCGGCTATTTTTCGCAATGACGCAGCCTCAACCCCTTCATCCGCGATCAAGTCTAAGGCTGCTTCTAGAATGCGACGCCGAGTTTGTTGTTGCCGGCGCTGCTTAGGTTTTAGTTCCTGGATGGTCATATAGGGTCCGTGAAGATTCAGTGTGGCTGTTTCAGCACTCTATTCTAAACATCTAAACATATATCTATTAATTGAACATTGTTCAGAATTAGACCAAACTATGCCTCCAAATCACCTAATCGTCAACCAATGTTCTGGCTTAATGGTTCCGGACACTCGTGCAACGACGCCACTAATGGGTGACTGGCGAGGAGAGATGCTTCTGGGAATGCAGGGTAAGAAGAATGGTGGGTCGTCTCGGGTTCGAACCGAGGACCAACGGGTTAAAAGCCCGGTGCTCTACCAACTGAGCTAACGACCCTGTGTGCCCCAGCCACGACCGGCAGGGTGCAAAAATTTGAGGCGCGAATTGTAGTCATGGGACGCAGCGGACACAAGTGCAACTGGCTTAGAAATACATCACCAGCCAGAGTTTAATCGGACAATTACAGTTCTGCTGCGTATTTGGCCGCCAAACCAGCGGCTGATGAGTTCGGATAGTCGTTTCGAACCCTACTCAAGTAGATTCTTGCCGAATCGAGATCGCCTAGATTGTGGTAAACCACACCCAATTTGTAGAGCGCATCAGGCGTTTTTTGATGGTCCGGGTATAAGTTCACAACCTGCATAAAGGACTGGCGCGCCATCTCTGCATCAGATTTAGCAACCAAATAGATTTCACCAATCCAATAAAACGCATTGGGCGTAAATTGACCATTGGGGTAATCTTCTACCAGCCGCTGAAACCCTACCATCGAGCCATCGAAGTCTCGTACTCGCATGGCCTCAAAAGCAACCTTATAAGCGTCACGTTCGGTCAGTTCACCGCCAGCACTTGGGGCTACGGCTCTCGGTACTGAAGCAGTCGAAGGCTGCGAAACAGCGCCCGACGGTGGCTTATTTTGGCTGAGGGCAACAACTCGACGATCTAAATCAAGATATTGTTGCTTCTGGTCCTGCTGCAATTGCTTGACGAGATACTCTTGATCTTCCAACTGGCCACGCAAATCTTGCAGCTCTTGTTGCAAGACCTGAATTTGATAAAACAATGTCGATAGTTGCGTATCACCACCCGCAGTCCTGCTTCCCCCGCGCGGCTGCGCCTGCGCCTGGGAGAGCGGCTGCGCCTGACTAAAAGACCTCGCCGTTCGGTTGGGCACTGGATAATCCGAATGTTGCGTGGGCTCAATGGTTGCTGGGATAGCAGGCAAAGGCGTTGAGGCGAGAGTTAAATCACGCGCAGTCTGCCGAACCTGTTGTCCCCGAGGTTCTTCAACCGACTCTTCCACTGGCACCGCCGCAATTGCCGACAACACAGAAAACTGCGCGGCAAACGCCGCGCAGATGATACAAGCAACAGTTTTTCGCTTCCTAACGATAGGACATAACAGCGTTTCGATTACGCGCCCAAGATGACTCATTATGACCAGGGTCTTCTGGTTGTTCCTCACCATAGCTTACTGTTTCAAGCTGACGGGGAGACACGCCCGCGGATAACAAGAAACTACGCACCGTATCTGCTCGTCGTTCGCCCAGAGCAAGGTTGTACTCGCGGGTACCCCGTTCATCACAATGGCCTTCGATCACAACGCTTCGATCTGGATTGCGGCGTAAAACTTGCGCGTGCAATTCTAGCCCGGCGAGATCACTCGCACTCAGTACCGCTTTGTCATAACCGAAATAGAAGGTTCTACTCAGTAAGTTTCCGTTTGCATCCAGCGGATTCAAACCATCAAAATCCGAGCGTTCTTGGGTTTCTTGAATAGGGGTTGGCGCTACTTCTTCTATCACTTCTTCCTGCTCAGGAATGGGATCAGATCCGCTACCGGTACTCGAACAGCCCGCGATAATGAAAGCTGCCGTAAATAAGCCCAATAGTTTCAATAGCATTCGGGGCTTTTGCGCTTGCGTATACATCAATGTCTCCTCTGTTGCTTCTTTAAGCAATTTGTTACAAACAATATTGTTGTTAGTTGTCGCTAATTAAGTCGTTCTTATTTCTTCTTGTTCTCGTTCTGTTTTCTTCCATTCCCTCACTCGTTATCCATCCAAAAATGGTGACCAAGCAGGCTCCCTTACATCCCCAGAAGACGATGGTAGACGATACCTCACACTCCCATCGATCGAAACCACCGCTAGTATACCCCGACCGCGATCTTGGGTCGCATATATAAGCATGGCGCCATTTGGGGCTAAAGAGGGTGATTCATCTAAAGCTGTTTGCGTCAACACTTGTAAATTGTCTCGTTCTAGGTCCTGCCACGCAATGTGGAACATACCTTTGTCTCGATGAACAAAAACCAAGTGTTTGCCGTCGGGCATTAGCCTCGCTCGAGCATTGTAGTTGCCTTTAAAGGTGAGCCGTTCGAGCAAATTGGTTGCCAATTCTACTTGGTAGATTTGCGGTCTACCACCTCGATCAGAGGTGAAAATGATGCGCTTGCCATCAGGTGACCACGAAGGCTCTGTGTCGATGGCGTGATGTCGGGTAATTTGTCTCAAACTGCGCGACTGCAGATCCATAACAAAAATCTCTGGATCACCGTCTTTGGACAACACCATCGCCAACTTTCGCCCATCTGGAGAAAATGCTGGTGAACTATTAATTCCCCGAAAACTGGTCAATCGCTCTCGATACGGACCATCTACGTCCTGAACGACGATACTTGGCCTTTCGGTTTCAAAAGTAACGTAGGCCACCCGCTTTCCATCTGGCGCCCAGCTGGCTGAAAGTATCGGCTTCTTAGAGGCAAATAGAGTTCGTGATTGCTCGCCGTCAGAATCTGCAATTTCCAGGCTATAGGTTGCTTGTGGACTGCCTGCATTTTTCGCCAACACATACATAATTTTGGTCGAAAATGCACCGCGCACACCGGTCACTTCTTCGTATATGGCATCGGATATACGATGGGCTACTTCTCGCCATTGTCTGGCATCAATGTTGTATCTGCGTGTGAGCATTTGGCGTTCGGCAACTACATCGTAAAGTTCAAAATTCACGTCAATGCGACCATCTATTGCCTGGCGAGCCTTACCGACAACCAGGTAAGTGGTCTTTAATATGCGCCAATCGCGAAAAAACACACCCTTTTTGTCGTTAGGGTGAGACAACATATTTTCAGACGCCAGGGGATCAAACTGGCCACTGCGGGCAAGGTCAAAGCTCACAATGTCTGCAAGATCAGCCTGTGTTGCTATTTGCGGGTCTGTTTTGAAAGGCACGATAGCCACGCTTATGGGCTGATCAACTCCGCTGTCAATTATGATGGTGTCTAGCGATCCTGCCGCATTGGTCATCGCGCCCCAAGGCAAAAATACACAAAAGGCTATTAAAATTTTCCGCATAAATCTTTTCCAAATAAATCTGTAACTGGGTTCTTCATCGCCGTTTATCTCAACAAGTCCTCAGGTTGGAATAAAAAGTAGAAACTTCTGAAATATCGCTCAAATATCGCATTTTCTTGCGGCACCTCGAAACGCCGAGCTTTTCGCACGGCTTGTTCCGCTGAACGGTCAAACGCCGCGTTGCCAGACGACTCGACAATATTCACTGCGGCTACCTCACCTGTAGGAATCAACTCAACCTGTAATTTGGCACTCATGCCATTGCGCGCACTGGGTGGGCGCGACCAATTTTGGCGCACCAGTTCATACATGCCCAACCGATAAGACTGAGCCACTTGATCTTCCGAACCCGCTTGCAACGCATCAGATTCTTCTTCAATCGCCCTGTCTAAAGAGGATTGCGACAGCGCATTAAGGCGCTCTTGGCGTTGACGAGCCTGTTCCTGTCGCTCACGTTCTGCGGCTTCACGCTCCTCGCGTTGCTTTTTCTTTAGCGCGATATCGGGATCGACCTTGGGCTTTTCTTGCGGCTTTGTTTGCGGCTTTGTTTGCGGTATTTGGGGCGGGGTAACTTTTTGAACGGGTTGTGGTTTAACTGCTGGTTTTGCTTTGGCTTCTAAGACAATCAACGTGGCTAACACAGCCTTTGGCTTAATGAAGTTGGAGACCTCACGTTGCGGATTCCAGCCCGAAGACAACGCCCAGCCTGCCGCTACGTGTAGTAACACAGCGAGCATAAGTGGCAGGCTATATTGGCGAACAGCAAACAAAGCCATCTATCCTTCAATGGTGGGTGGGTCGGTGATCAAACCCACACTCTGCGCCCCCGCTTTTTGCAGCACAGTCATTACTGCAACAACCTGACCGTAGTCTAAGTTGTGATCTGCTTTAATAAACACCGGCACGTCTTTTCTTGTACGCAGAATCTTACCGGCCTGTTCTTCCAAGGAGTATACAGTGACTCGAGTTCCCTCGTCGCCCGCATCTTGTATTCCCAAGTTCATAAATATTGCCCCGTCGCGCCGCAGGGACACCACCAAGGGATCTTCAGTACTGTCTTCAATTGGCTGTGATGGCGCCTGCGGCAAATCAACCACAACCCCTTGAGTTAATAAAGGCGCGGTCGCCATGAAGATAACTAACAGCACCAACATAACGTCGATGTAGGGTACTACGTTAATCTCAGATATCGGTTTTCGGCGTGCTTGCATAACTAAACCTCCGGACTCTTAGAGTGAGCAGCGCGATGAAGTATAGTGGTCAGTTCATCACTGAACGCCTCATAACGCTTCATCAAGACTTCAACTCGAGCGCTGAAACGGTTGTAGCCTATCACTGCCGGAATTGCCGCAAACAGCCCCATTGCAGTTGCCACCAAGGCCTCAGATATGCCAGGTGCCACCGATGCCAGGGTAGCTTGCGTCATATTGGCCAAAGAACGAAACGAGTTCATGATGCCCCAAACGGTACCAAATAAGCCGACATAGGGACTGGTCGAGCCCACCGTGGCAAGAAAAGGTAAATGAGTTTCCAGGCGAGTCTCCTCCCGGGTAACCGCCACACGCATGGTTCTTTGTACCCCTTGCATCACAGCTTCGGCATCCGCCCCGGACTGTTCAGACAGCCGTGTAAACTCGCGAAAGCCTGCAACAAAAACGCTTTCTATACCAGTGAGGTTCTCTTCACCCTCAAGTTCCCCGAAAAATTTTCGCAAATCGATACCAGACCAAAAATGCTCTTCGAAAGTATCTATTTCAGACACAGCATTACGCAGGAAAAACCAACGTTGGAAAATCATCACCCATGACACTACCGATGCGATCATCAGCAACGCCATGACAATCTGCACCAGTAAACTGGCATTAGACATCAGTTCATATATTGAAATCTGTTCCGACAAAAAGAACTCCCTCGCTATTGCGTTTTCATGGCGTCAGTGGCTTGCCCGCATTCCACTAACCCAAAGTGTTGGTAACACTTAGTCGTTGCCACGCGTCCCCGCGGCGTGCGCATGATATACCCTTGTTGAATCAGATAGGGCTCTATTACATCTTCAATGGTGTCTTTTTCTTCACTTATAGATGCCGACAGAGCATCTAAGCCTACCGGACCACCGTCATACTTTTCGATGATGGCTTGCAGCAAACGTCTGTCCATACCATCAAAACCTTGCTGATCGACTTTGAGCAAATTTAACGCAGCATCGGCGACCGATGTAGACACCCGTCCATCTGCCTTCACTTGTGCAAAATCTCGCACCCGTCTCAATAACCGGTTAGCTATGCGAGGTGTACCACGACTGCGTCGGGCGATTTCGGCTGCGCCCCCGGCATCCACTGATAAGCTCAATTTGTGCGCAGAGCGAGAGACTATTTCGGTTAATTCGGCCACTGAGTAAAATTCCAAACGCTGCACAATGCCAAAACGATCTCGCAGCGGACTCGTCAACAAACCTGCCCGGGTAGTGGCACCAACTAGGGTAAAAGGCGGTAGATCTAACTTTAGGGAGCGCGCAGCCGGGCCTTCACCGATCAAGATATCTAACTGGAAATCTTCCAAAGCTGGATACAAAATTTCTTCTATGATGGGGCTTAGGCGATGAATTTCGTCGATAAACAAAACATCACCTTGATCCAGATTGGTCAGCATAGCGGCCAAATCACCTGGCTTTTCCATGACCGGACCTGAAGTAGATTTGATCGCAACATTCATTTCTTTGGCAATAATATTAGCCAGAGTGGTCTTGCCTAAACCCGGCGGACCAAATATTAGCGTGTGATCCAATGCTTCACCGCGTCCACGTGCGGCCTGAATGAAAATTTCCATTTGTTCTTTGACCCCACCCTGGCCAATATATTCACTCAATCTTTCTGGGCGTAAGGCATAGTCGTGACGGGTTTCACCCGCCTCAGTGTTGGCAGAAATCAGTCGATCCGGCTCAATACTCATACTTGTTTCGACACCGCAGCAAAGGTACGCAAGGCTTTGCGCACCAATTCCTGCGCAGTCAGAGAATCTGCCGGGAAACTTTGCAGCACCGTATCAATCGCCTGGCTGGCCTGTTGTGGGCGATAGCCTAAGGCCAGTAATGCATCTTCCGCTTCGCTGGTCACACCCTGGGAGGTGCCGCTAGCACTCACGACATTCATCGGTACGGCACCTGCGGTACTCAGCACATCAATCTGATTTTTCAGTTCAACCATCAATCTTTCTGCAGTTTTCTTGCCCACCCCAGGCACCTTGGTTAACATTGAGACATTATTACTGCGTACGGCAGTCACTAAAGCGTGGGGGTCTAAGGACGAAATCAGTGCAAGCCCCAACTTCGGACCTACACCACTAATTTTGATGAAGCTGCGAAACAAAGTCCGCTCTTCTTTGCTGGAGAAACCATAAAGGAGTTGGGCGTCTTCACGTACGACAAAGTGTGTATGCAGGATGAGTTCGTCGCCGAGCCTGGGTAGTGTGTCCACCACGGTAGCAGACACTTCCACGTCATAGCCCAGCCCTGCGACGTCGATCAGAACAGTTGTACCTTGCGTTTCTAAGAGCTTACCCGTCAGTCGGCCAATCAACACACATTCTCATTAAACTTTGGTGGCGGAAGTATTGACGTGGCACAACGCGATAGCAAGTGCATCCGCTGCATCAGCTTGGGGCACACCAGAGAGCTTTAGGATAACTTGCACCATGTGTTGCACTTGGGTCTTATTCGCCGCCCCCGTGCCCACCACAGCTTGCTTGACCTGTCGTGTCGCATACTCATAAATAGGCAACTCGGCAGCAACGGCGGCGGCGAGTGCAACGCCTTTGGCTTGGCCCAGGATTAGAGCAGATTTTACATTGTGTGCTACAAAAACGTTCTCGATGGCAAATTCCGAGGGCTGGTACTTTTCAATAAGCTCTACCACGCCGGCATAAATCTCACCCAGTCTACTGGGTAAATTCGTACCCGAAGTGCGTATGCAACCACTGGCAACATATTGAGTTTGTTTGTTAGCGACGTTTACAACGCCATAACCGGTAGCGCGCGAACCTGGATCAATGCCTAAGATGCACCGTCTATTCATATGCCTGGGCTGGAATTTCCGCATTGCTGAAGACTTCTTGAACATCATCAAGCTCTTCTAAAGCGTCTATCAGCTTGAGTATTTTTTGCCCCAACTCGACATCACAATCCACCATGGTTGAGGCCACCATGGTGACTTCTGAGTGGTCGGGTTGCAAATTCGCAGAACCTAAAGCATCAACCACCTGATTTAAACACTCCCAGGGAGTAATCACTTGAATGGCGCCGTCTTGTTCGCTTTCGATATCCAGCGCGCCGGCTTCTAGTGCAGTGTCTAATACCAATTCTTCATCCGCACCTGGCGCAAAGCTAATTACCCCTTGCTTAGCAAATAGATACGCAACCGAGCCATCGGTGCCGAGGTTGCCGCCGAATTTACTGAACGCATAACGAACTTCTGCAACGGTACGATTCCGGTTGTCGGTCATGGCTTCAACAAGAATGGCAACACCACTTTGGCCATAGCCTTCATAAACCAGTTCTTCAACATCACTGCCTTCACCACCGCCAGCACCTCTCTGCACCGCACGATCAATCGTATCCTTGGGCATGTTAGCCGACAAGCCTTTGTCCACAGCTGCACGTAATCGCGGATTGTCATCAACATCGCCGCCACCGAGCCTGGCAGCCACCGTGATTTCGCGAATCAGCTTTGTCCAAAGTTTACCGCGTTTCTTATCTTGCGCCGCTTTGCGGTGTTTTATATTTGCCCATTTACTATGTCCTGCCATATGCTGTCCCCATCACAACTAAGCGTCTTCGTTCGCAACACCAGCGCCACGTAGACGAATATGTAGCTCACGTAATTGTTGCTCGTCGACGCTGTTGGGTGCCGACATCATCAAACAAGATGCCGACTGGGTTTTAGGAAAGGCAATCACCTCACGTATCGATGTGGTATTGGTCATTATCATTACAATACGATCTAAGCCCAGCGCAATTCCACCATGCGGCGGACAACCGTACTGCAATGCATCCAACAGGAAGCCAAATTTACTTTGCGCCTCTTGTCCCATGTTCAAAGCTTCAAATACAGCTGCCTGCATGGCCTGATCATGAATCCGCAGCGAGCCACCACCCAACTCGTAGCCATTAATCACCACATCATACGCCAACGCACGGGCGGCCAATGGGTCATCAAGTAACGCCTCAGGCGAACAGTTAGGCTGGGTAAAGGGATGATGTTCAGCACCTAGGCCACCTTCTTTGTTCTGCGCGAACATTGGCCAATCTACCACCCAGCACGGTCTGTAACCCGATTCAATTAAACCTAATACTGCACCTAACTCATTTCTAAGCGCGCCCATGGAATCGTTGACCACACCAACTTGATCGGCACCGAAGAACACTATATCGCCACTTTGCGCACCAACACGCGCCAACACTTCAATCGCCACTGCTTCGGGCAGAAATTTCAGAATTGGCGATTGCAAACCTTCTATACCCGCACTCAAATCATTGACCTTAATATAGGCCAGGCCTTTAGCCCCGTAACGGCCGACAAACTCGGTGTAACCATCGATGTCTTTGCGAGACAGCTCAACCCCACCCGGCGCACGAAGGGCGACTACTCGTCCTTTTGGATCGTTAGCTGGTCCTTTAAAAACTTTAAACTCTACGTCCGCCATCAAGTCTGCAATATCCACAAGTTTAAGCGGGTTACGTAAATCGGGTCGGTCACTGCCATAATCTCGCATGGCGTCAGACCAACTCAATACTGGAAATTCTCCGAGTTCGACATCGAGTATCGATTGGAACAGGCCAACCAACATGTCTTGGGTTAAATCCATTATGTCCTGTTGGGATACGAATGATGCTTCGATGTCGATCTGTGTAAATTCTGGTTGTCGATCTGCGCGCAGATCTTCATCACGATAACAACGAGCTATTTGGTAATAACGATCCATACCCGACATCATCAGCAATTGCTTATACACTTGCGGAGATTGGGGGAGTGCAAAGAACTGTCCCGGATGAGTTCGACTGGGTACTAAATAGTCTCTCGCACCTTCTGGTGTTGCGCGCGATAGGGTTGGCGTTTCTATTTCCCAATATCCTTTTGACTCTAAGTATTGTCGAACATTGCTTGAGATCGATGCACGCATACGCATGCGACCTTGCATTTCTGGTCTGCGTAAATCCAGATATCGATAACGTAAACGTATGTCTTCACCCGCCTCGGAATGCTCATCTAATTGAAAAGGCGGTGTGAGTGAAGTGTTCAATATTTCTAACTTGAGACCCAAAACTTCGATTTCTCCAGTAGGCATGTCCGCATTGACGCTACCTTCTGGTCGCGGGCGCACTTTGCCTTTAGCTAACAAAACGAATTCGTTTCTTACGCTATCAGCAGTGGCAAAACTTTCGACCGTGTCCGGGTCAAAAACCACCTGTAGAATGCCGCTACGGTCCCGAATGTCTAGAAAGATCACGCCGCCGTGATCTCTCCTACGGTGTACCCAGCCGCATATTTCTACTTGTTCGCCAATGTTGGCTGAACTCAACTCGCCGCAATAGTGGCTTCTCATTACTTTACCTTGTGTGTTTCGATATCCTGAAGGAACCTAATCCTTAGATGTGGACTTGTTCGATGTGGAATTGCTCGACGAGGACTTGCTCGATGAGGAACTAGATGATCCTGAAGAGTCGCTTGTTGACTTCGTCTCGCCGCTCGAACTTGAAGAACTTGAATCTGAAGTGTTAGAACTAGATTCGGAACCACCTGAATTATCCGAGTTTTCAGAACCAGATACATTTTTCTTATTGCCAGACTTGAAGTCGGTTTCATACCAACCACTTCCTTTTAGCCTAAAACCAGCAGCGGAAATCTTCTTAATTAAGCTATTTTTCCCACATTCTGGGCATTTGACGAGCTTATCTTCACTGAGCTTCTGCATAGCTTCAAGTTCGTGGTCACAATTGTCACACCGGTACTCATATATAGGCATTTCTGTTCTATTTCCGCACTAATTCAAATAAGCGGCGCATGATCTTAAAAAAACCAGTAAAAATACAGTGATTTTGCACATTTTTTGTTGAATGGACATGCTCGATAAGCTATAAAGCGCCAGCATCAGACCTCGAATGTCTGTCTCAACCCAATTCAATATCGAAAAACTATTAGTGAATAACAAATACCCAATGAAAAAGCACGATTTTCCCGGTTATACACTGGGATCGCGCAGCTTCAATTGGTGTGTAACTATTTGTTACAGCCGTTTTTGCTCGATTTTTGAAAAGGTTGAAGTTTGAGAGACGCTGCGAAACCCCTCTTGTGCATGGTTGGCGTTGTCGCTAGCCGGTCAAGAAGCGTGGAATTGCGCTGTTTATAACCGACAAAAAGGACTAGTTAATGGCAACTCGCAAAAAAGCACCCGCCAAAAAGAAAGCTCCAGCTAAGAAGAAAGCTCCAGCTAGAAAAGCTCCAGCTAAAAAGAAGGCTCCTGCTAAAAGGAAAGCGCCTGCTAAAAGGAAAGCTCCGGTGAAGAAGAAAGCTCCAGTGAAGAAGAAAGCACCGGCTAAGAAGAAAACTCCGGCTAAGAAGAAAGCTCCAGCTAAGAAGAAAGCTCCAGCTAAGAAAAAAGCACCTGCCAAGAAAAAAGCGGCCGCAAAGAAGAAAGCGCCTGCTCGGAAGACAGCCGCTCCTGCAGCAAGAAAAAAGACTGGTATTTCTAAAAAAATGACCAAAACCCAAATCTTAAATGAGATTTCGGAAAGCACCGATTTGAGTCGTTCTCAGGTTTCTGCAGTTCTCGATGAACTCGAGTCAGTGATTGAACGTCACATTCGCAAACGTGCGGCAGGTGAATTTACACTGCCTGGTCTGCTTAAAATCAAGGCCGCAAAGCGCCCAGCGACTAAGAAACGTATGGGACGCAACCCTGCGACAGGCGAAGAGATTGTCATTTCAGCTAAGCCAGCAACAACGCGTGTACGCGTTTCGGCTCTTAAGAAACTAAAGGACATGATCAACTAAGATCACTGCACTTTAAGCTTCAAAAATGGGGGCCGATTGGAATACCAACCGGCCCCTTTTTTTTCCTCAATTTATACAAGAAATCGCATGCGCCAATCTCACCTGCTAATTCCCACCATGAAAGAAACCCCAGCGGATGCCGATGTCGCCAGTCACCAATTGATGTTACGAGCGGGCATGATTCGCCAACTGGCCAGCGGTTTATATACGTGGTTGCCACTAGGCTTACGCGTCGTGCGTAATATTGAAAACATTATTCGTCAAGAATTGCATATTGCTGGTGCCCAAGAATTATTAATGCCAATAGTGCAACCCGCGGAGCTTTGGCAGGAGTCTGGGCGCTGGGAAAAAATGGGTGATGAAATGCTTCGTATGCAGGACAGACACCAACGCGATTTCTGTTTGGGCCCAACCCACGAAGAGGTCATCACCGATCTTTTTCGTCGCGAAGTACAAAGCTATAAGCAACTACCGCTTAACTTCTATCAAATACAAACAAAGTTTCGTGACGAAAGGCGTCCTCGATTTGGTGTTATGCGTGCGCGGGAGTTCACCATGAAAGATGGTTATTCTTTTGACGTTGACCAATCATCTTTCGACGTCACTTATCAGGCCATGTACGACTGTTACAGTCGCATCCTCGAACGCATACAACTAAATTTTCGACCGGTGGAAGCTGATACCGGCAATATAGGTGGCGCAAACTCTCACGAGTTCCACGTACTGGCCACGTCAGGAGAAGATACCATTGTCTATGCATCCCACGGCAACTACGCTGCCAACTTAGAAAAAGCAGAGTCTGCATTGCCAGGACCTGCGCCAAGCGCCAGTAAGACGATGGAGATGATCGACACACCTAACGAAAAAACCATTGCCGATCTTTGTACGCTATTAGGTATCGAAGCCAATCAGACTGTAAAAACTCTCATTGTTCGAGGCGAAAAAGAACCCGTAGCCATTATCTTACGAGGTGATCACGACCTAAACGAAATTAAAACAGTGAAGCTTGCCGGTGTTGCTAACCCCTTTGCGTTCGCCAGTGAAGAAGAGATCGTTCAATATACTGGCGCTCATCCAGGAGCACTGGGACCAGTAAATTGCAAAATAACTTACTTGGTTGATCGCGAGGCAGCAGCCCTAGCAGATTTTCCTTGTGGTGCAAACCAAGACGGCAAACATTTCACTGGTGTCAATTGGCAACGAGACTGTGCATTAGAAGAAGCGCAGATCGTTGATGCACGAAACGTTGTGGAAGGAGATACGGCGATAGATGGCCAAGGCACATTGAAGTTTTTACGAGGCATTGAAGTCGGTCACATTTTTCAACTAGGTACCGTTTACAGTGCCGCTATGGACGCTACTGTGCTCGACAAGGACGGTCAAACCCTTACCCCTACCATGGGCTGCTATGGCATGGGGGTCACTCGCTTAGTGGCCGCCATCATTGAGCAATACCACGATAAAGACGGTATTTGTTGGCCACAAGTTGTTGCACCATTCCAATTGCATCTACTGGCTTTAAATTATCAGAAGTCACAAACCGTTAAAGCGGCGGCCGACGATTTATATACGCAATGCCAAAAGCGCGGCATAGACGTGATATTTGATGATAGAGACGAAAGACCTGGGGTGAAATTTGCCGACGCAGACCTGATTGGGATTCCCCATCGCATTGTTGTTGGTGACAGAGGGCTAAAGACCGGGGTTGTGGAATACAAGCTGCGTACAGCAGATGTCGCCACTGAAGTGGCCATCGAACGGGTTCTCGAAAAGCTTGTTGCCTGACTATGGGAAAGTTTGCAGTTCTAATCATTAGCTATATGTTCTGCGCCACACTTGTTTTCCCCGGCACATCGGTGGGCAATACAACAAAGCAAACAAACGCCATAGAAGTCGATCCCGAATTGCGCAATCGGCTCGCCATCAGCATGGCCCAAGACCACGACGACACGGATAAATTCGACGCCCAAGTATGGCTGCGAATATCTGACCAACGGCTGCAACGTTACTTGAAATCACAAAACGAACGCTTAGATTTGCTGCGATTGGTTTACCGAGAAGCCAAACACCAGAAGCTAGATCCGGACTTGGTTTTGGCCGTGATTCAGGTCGAAAGCGCATTCAACCGTTATGCGATTTCTCGAGTAGGCGCTCAAGGTTTAATGCAAGTGATGCCCTTTTGGCGGCTAGAAATTGGGCGCCCTCAAGACAACCTAACCCACACGGAAACCAGCATCCGCTATGGCACCGTTATCTTGGCTCACTATATCGACATCTCGAAAGAAGATTTGGTTGAAGCGCTAGGACGCTACAATGGCAGCAAAGGGAGACTGAAATATCCGAATAAGGTCATCGGTGCATGGCGTAAGACTTGGCGTAACAAAACCCAGAGCGAACTGCCTCTGTTACAGGCGTCTTGCATACAATATGCCTTGCGAGCCTGTAGCTATCGGTAAGTTTGACCTTAATTTATTGCAGCCATGATACTCGCCGCGGTTTGTGGCCCGACTAAAGTGTCGTGCACTTGTCGTTGCGGATTGATCAAAATAGTCGTCGGTAACTGCATAGGACGCTCGTAGTCATACTTTAGAAAGGGGTCTTGCGTCAAGGTTGGAAACTTGATGTCCATTCGCGTTGCAACGTCGACAAGCTTGTCCCCAGACAATGCATCCCAATTCACACCGAGCACAACTAAACCATGTTTAACTCGCTCGTGATGTAAATCGTTTAGCTCTGGTATCTCATGCCGACAGGGCGCACACCATTCTGCCCAATAGTTAATCACCAACCATCGCCCATCCCAATGCGACATTTGCGAACTGTCGCCATCTGCAAACAACACCTGTTCATCTTGGCTACAGCCACCAAATACAACGATAAAAACAATCAACAATTTTTTCATACACTAAATACTACATCGAGGCTCACAGACATTTCATTGGAGCCAAATTGGGTGATGGCAATCAACGGCTCTACCACTTGAGGTAAATCTTTGATTTGCCGAAGACGTTCTAGTTCCAAACCATCTGGTAAATGTTGGTACAAGTCCCACAACGTCACAGCCTTAAGATTACGCCCCAAAATCCAGTGCTCATCTTCAGTCTGGGTGAGTAGCTTATAATCTTGGAACACTGCAAATACCCGTTCGTGTTCGGCTCGATTCAAGTGTACCAACTGGTGGATTTCTTTGTCTGTTACAGAGTGTCCCTGCATATGAGCTGCGTGGAATAAACGCAATATGCGCGTTGCTTTGATCATCAGCGGTTCAGGTTGTAATTCATCGTCCCTGGGAAGAGACAATGAGCGAACAAAAATAGCCCCAGCCAATACAATCACCCAAACCATGTACAACCAAATCAGAAAAATCGGTACCGCAGCGAAAGTCCCATAAACTGCATCATAGGAAAAAACCCGTGAACTTTGGGCAAACAACGCCAGCGCAGTCTGGAAGATAACCATGCTCACAAAACCACCCGCCAATGCATGTTTGAAAGGAACATGGCAATTGGGCACAGCAAAATACAACACCGTAAAACCCGCCACATTCAATATGAGCGGCAGATAACCCAACAAAGTTTCACGCAAACCAAAGGCATCGAGGTCCGAAACCAAAGGCAGACTAATTAAGTACAAGCTAGTTAACATGCCAGCGACCACAAAGGCCGGACCCAATGACAATACCCCCCAATACAATAAGAAGCGCTGTAAACCTCTGCGGGGCTCGGCGATATGCCATATGGTATTGAAGCTTTTTTCGATGGTGATGAGCATCATAAAGGCGATGACGAACAGAAATATAAAGCCAAAGGCAGTTAAGTTACGCGCGCGCTCAGCAAACTCTGCCAACTTCTCTTGCACCACGTCAGAACTACCGGGTACAAAATTCTGAAAAATAAAAGCCTGTACCTCTTCGCCAATATGCGAATACTCTGGCAAGATCGAAAAAAACGTATAGGTCACGGTCATCAAAGGCACAACCGCGAACAGGGTGGTATAGGTCAATGCCGCTGCTGCTCTCAAGCATTCATGCTCTAGAAATTGGTTCCACATTTGACGCACATGCCACCAGGTGACATCCCAAACCCGATCAAAACCGCGATGAATCTTGTCGATCATTCCAACTTGTTGTTCAGTCACTTAGCATCCTGGCCATTGAACCGTATACTGCACACCCATAGTTAAGCTGGGAGAATACCATGTCAGACATGTATACCATCTATCACAATCCACGCTGTTCTAAATCTCGTCAAACCCTTGCCTTATTGCAAGCGCATGGGGTGCAACCCATCATAGTAGACTACTTGAAAACGCCACCAGACTCCGCTGCGCTGTCCAGTATTCTCACAATACTTGGAATCGAGCCACGTGAATTGATGCGGAAAAATGAAACAGCCTATGCCGAACACAACCTCGGTGAGCCAAGCAAAACTCGGGCAGAACTCATTCAAGCAATGATAGACAATCCTATACTTATTGAACGACCCATCGTCACCAAGGGCCGCCAAGCGATATTAGGTCGGCCCCCAGAAAATGTCAGTGCACTGTTTTAACAGATGAATCAAATTTAAAAGATGAATCAGACCCTACCGTATATTCTAGTTTTATACTATTCACGCAGTGGCGGCACCAAAAATCTGGCCTTGCAGATTGCGCGCGGCATCGACAAAGTGAGTGGCATTGAACCTCGAATTCGCACTGTGCCCGCAGTAGATACCACCACTGAAAAAACCGCACCTCTCATACCACAAGAGGGCGCCTTATACTGCAGCAAACAAGATCTCTCCAGTTGTGCCGGTTTGGCATTGGGAAGTGCGACCCGGTTCGGTAATATGGCAGCCCCACTCAAACACTTCATTGACAGCACTGCTGACCTTTGGACTAATCAAGCACTGGTCGGCAAACCCGCGTGCGTATTTACCTCTACCCATTCTCTCCACGGAGGCCAAGAAACAACCCTGATGACAATGATGGTCCCGCTGTTACATCACGGCATGCTCATTCAAGGTTTGCCATATTCGGAACCTGCTCTTAACCAAACCCAAACAGGAGGAACACCCTACGGAGCCAGTCATGTTGGCTCGTCCGGCGCACAACTCTCTAGTCACGAGAGAGAACTGGCAGTCGCTGCCGGGCGAAATATCGCCCAACTTGCGTTGCAGCTGAACACATGAAAACTCCGCATATCCAAGGCTGGCTGTTTCTATGCTTCGTGTGCCTGGGCTCACTTGTGGCTATGACAGGTCTAAGGCAATTTTTCATGGAGCCTCTAGATGAACAAACGTCTAACTACATTTGGTTCGCTGTCCAGACGCTACCATTGCTAGTACCACTACCAGGTTTACTGCTGGGAAGCCTACGCGCAACCTTCGCCATATGCATTATGAGCAATCTATATTTCATTCACGGTGTGCTAGCACTATTCGAAAACAAGCTAGTGTATGGTAGCTTAGAAATCGTATTCGCATTGTCTCTATGTGTTTTTAGCGCAATCATTGTGCGAAAAATACGTGAGGCGCAAGCGCAAACTCAAACCTGATCAACCACAGCGTCCTTGGGTAAAGCTAGGGAGCCTCTGATTAAGTCTCATGTGCTCAGCGTTTCACACGGGCTCTGTGGCGAGACGCACTGCGCAGGCAATGTAGGCCACCTTGGCAAGTAGTGCAACGAAGCCCACAGAGCCCGTGTGAAACGCCCTTCGGGAGGAACT
>QIGT01000159.1 GCA_003230835.1 Gammaproteobacteria bacterium | reverse complement strand
GGTACGCATCGAAGCAGCCCGCGTGGCTCTATTGTTATTGTCGCCAACGAATCGCCGTGGTTTAGACCCGAGCTTTACTTTGGCCCTGGCTGAGTATGAAGACAGCCAACAATTCAACGCAGAGCAGCCCGCAGCAAGAGTAAATTTGGCGCAAATGTTTAGCGCCTTAGAAGAACCAGAGCTTGCTGAAAAGCATCTGCTGGCGGCGCTGAAGACAAACTCAGAATTTATCCCTGCGCTATTGAACTACGCAGATTTGTTGCGGGCGACAAACCGAGACCATGAAGCAGAATCCTACTTAGTAGATGCCACTTCTATCACTCCTACAGTGCCTCTAGCCCAATACGCTTATGCCCTGTGGTTGGTTCGAGCCGGCCAACCTCAACAGGCATTGTCTGTATTGGCCAGCGCCTATCGCAGTGCACCGCAACAAGTTGAAATAGCCTACACCTATGCAATAGCCTTAAACAGCTTGGGTAATTCATTGCAGGCATTGACGCTAATGCGCCAGTTGACTACTACGCACACCTACACGGAACGGTTCATGTGGCTACATGCCACCATAGCCGTAGAGCAAGGCCTTTTCGATGAGGCACGCAGCGTTGTCCGCCAATTGTTGTTGATTTCGCCTGACAGCCCCCAATACCGAGCCTTACAAACGTCTCTTAAAGGTCGTTAGCGTTCACCTACAAACTCTTCAAGCAACCGATAGTAGATTTTTACGCCATTAACAATGTTACTGACAGATACACGCTCATCATTTCCATGCACACCGGCAAACTCGCCTGGTCCGAACGCAAATGGTGAATAGCCGTAGCTGGTAATACCAAGATCACGGAAAAAGTGACTATCCGTAAACCCACCTGACACCGTAGGCACTACCTGGGCTCCGTACACTTCTGCCGCAATATTTTCAATGGCCTTAAACAATGGCGTTTGGATTTTGCTCATGGCAGGCGTAAAGCTCATTATTTTTTCAATGCTAATCTCGTCGTCGCTAATAATGGTATTGAGTTGTGTTAAGAACTGTTCAGGATCTTGATCAGGCAAAAGACGGCAATCAAGTTCCGCATAAACTTCTGCTGGAATGACATTGATTTTCGCACTCCCCTCTAGACGGGTAATTGAACACGTATTGCGTAACAATGCATGCATACCCGGATTGCGCAGCTTCAGTCCAAACAGGTAAGCATCACTCGGGTGACTATGCCCAATGGTTGCGAACATCTGTTTATCTTCACCGTTTTGGAAAGGTGCAATGCCTTCAAACATATCCGCTACTGGCGCGATGACATGAACGGGGAACTCTGTTTCGCTGATTCGCTTGAGCGCGCGTACTAACTTTGTTACCGAGGTTTCCACTAAGGGTGCAGATCCATGCCCTGGTCTTCCTTTTGAAGTCAGTTTTAACCACAGTGGTACTTTTTGTGTGATTTCAACCATAACCACAGTCGTGTCACCGAAAATACGTGCTGAGCCGCCTTCGTTGAGTACATAACCAACGTCTTCAAATATCTGTGGATGCTGTTTGATGAGCCAATCAGCACCATAGAAACCACCGGCCTCTTCATCTGCGGTGGCAATGTACCAAACGTCTCGATTACGTTGTTGGCCCGAGGCAGCCAGCGCAAGGAATGCTTGCAACTGAGCGATGCCCAAGCCTTTGGTATCAATGGCACCACGCCCATAAATATACCCATCTTTGACCTCACCAGACAACGGATCAAAGCTCCAATATTTGCGATTCGCAGGTACGACATCAATGTGGTGCAATAGCACCAAACCCGGTTTTTTACGCGCCGTAGTGGCTGGCAATTTTGCCCACAAATTTCCTCGACCTGGCGCCGACTCTGCAGTTTTGTACTCTATGCCGGCTTGATCGAGAATCGCTCCAAGAAAAACCGTCCCACGAGTTTCATTGCCCGGTGGGTTAATGGTATCGATTTGCAAATATTGTGATAACCGCTGTACCCCAAGCTGTGCAAATTCATTGATATCTGCAGCATGGATAGGGGTCGCCACCACGCCGGCAAATACCACCAACCAGGTTGGTTTGTTGAACAAGGCTGCAAATACTAAGCGCCATTGTGGCCATTGGACTGTTGTCGATAGCATGCGGGCCATTCCTCCTAAAGATGTGGTCGACATTGCCCGAAAAGCGCCGGCCAAACCAGTGATATCTACACGTCGAAACTAAAGCAGGCGAATCAGCCCTTCCTGTACCGTACTGGCGACCAGTTGACCTGCTTGCGTGAAAATGGACCCGCGATTTAAACCACGTCCCGCACTGGCGCTGGGCGAGTCTTGTGCATACAGCAACCAATTAGAAACATCCGCAGGGTGATGAAACCACATGGCGTGATCTAGGCTGGCGACCTGCATTTTTTCTCGATCAAACCGGCCACGATGAGGTAAGCGAGCGGTACCTAAAAGGGTATTGTCAGATTCATAAACAAGTAAGCAAGCGTGTAGTAACGAATCATCAGGAACAGGCCCGTTGGTTTTGAACCACACAAATTGCTGCGGCGGTTGCGGCGAATCAGAATGTAAACGGCGAAAATCAAAACGCCAGGTGATAAACGGCTCGTCATATAGATACTCGGGGATTTCCTGCGCTACCGGTGGACTCATCTTAGGCATACTTGACTGATGTTCGTGTCCTTGTTGCACTTCTTGAAAGGACAGATCCATGTTAAATATAGCTTCTCCATGCTGCAGGACGACTACACGTCGACTGCTAAAGGAGCCGCCATCACGTAGACGTTCCACAGCAATAACAGCGGGTACTTTCGGGTCACCAGGACGTAAAAAATAACCATGCAGGGAGTGAATGGGTCGATTTAGGGACACTGTACGAGCCGCGGCCATGAGTGCTTGCGCCATGATCTGACCACCATAGAGTCTGCGCGTACGATCTTCGGGATGGCTGGCGCGAAACAAATTGACTTCAATTTGCTCAATATCCAATATTTCTAACAGTCTTGTCAGTTCCAAACTTCGTATGCTCGCGATATGACTCGCTCACAATGGTAATGCCTCGCCTCCCCCGCCACAATAATCAGCAGCCTCAATCCACGGCTAGGGAGCCTCTGATTAAGTCTCATGTGCTCAGCGTTTCGCACGCTGACGGCGTTGCCGCTTTTGGCAAGGTGGCCTACATTGTCTGCAAGCTGCGCCTTGCCAGCCTGCGAACCAGTTCCTCTGAGCTTTTGAGACTTAATCAGAGGTTCCCTAGCCCAGCCGATCTTGCTGGAGTACAGTACTATGACGATTGAGGAGGGATAAATGCTAAGCAGTGAACAGCTCAAGCAGTACACGACGGACGGCTACATTGTACTTCGGCACGCAATTCCCCAGGCTGATATACAACGTCTAGAACAGGGTGTTGCTAACAACCCGCCCCTAGATGGCACCCTCGACCCCAACGCCCCCCAGTACCCAAACCCCGGCCGCTACACATTGGCTACTCAGTGTCTAAAAGATCCTGATCTTGCCTTCATCGTCGAACACCCCCAGGTAGTCGAGCCGGTACAACAAATTCTTGGCGAACAACCCAAACTTACCGCGTATGTGATTTACGACCGCACGCCTGCTGGAAAGGGCTTACCGGCACATCACGACTATAAACGCTGGCGCCCTGTAGGTTCATCCCTGCACTGGCTCTTTACTGTTATCCCATTCAACGATTTCGATGAACAAGCAGGTCCGTTGTACGTTGCTCCCAGATCACATCGCCTAAATCGAGTCATGCCGGGTAACGGCCCCTGCCTAGAAGTTGCGCCCGCCGTTAAGCCTCAAGATGAAGATTTTGTCGACCCGAAACTTCGCCGTGGCGATCTGCTGCTGATGAACATGCATCTATGGCACAAAGCAGATGACAACCGTTCCGACAAACATCGCGTTGGCTTGTTCAACAAATATGCAGCAGCCTCCTTCCCCCCTGCAACAGGCTACTTTCTATTTGATGACGAAGTAGCCAACGCGCTGAGCGATGAGGGCCAAAAGCTTTTGGCCGTACACAGCAATCTCCCTCTGGCTACCACCCGCGCAGTATTGATTCGCTACGTAAAAGGGCAACCGCAAATGTTGCTCTGCGGTTCGTCGGACAACTTGTCACTCCCCGGCGGTGAAACCTGGGACGAACGGGCCATTCCAGATTGGGATCGCGGCAACATGATCGCGCCCTTACAACAACATCTGCGGCAACAAATACACATCGAGCTTCCGTGGTTGTCTTATATCGGCGATTACCAAGAAGGTGAGGGTCTATGCCGTACCTACGGATACACACTGAACGACCACGGCTTTCCGGTAGCCTATGATGCTACTTGGGTAGACTTGAAATCACTCGACCACACCAAGCTGGCCAACGGCTGGGAACTTCAAGCCGCTCACAGCTGGCTTGATCCGAATATCAAACGCGGCAAAGGACTGTCTCAGGCTCAGTGTCGTATCGACCAGTTCGCTTACTAACCGTTCGCCTATTAACCGATCGCCTACATTAAGGGAAAACACAGTGTTCCAAAGCTTGCGTATTATCTTGTTGTTAACCGGGGCACTTGCCTTGCTCGCTAGCTGTTCAAGTGCGGGCCCAAAGCCACTACAAAACAGCACAAACATTACAGATGGGTTTACTGCCTTAGTCAGCGGCTGGAACGAATTTACCCCAGGCGGAGAAACCACGTGTTCTGACGGCAGCCCCTATCGCTTTTTTGTTCGACCCGGTGATCCAGAAAAACTAGTTGTCTATCTCCAAGGTGGCGGGGCGTGTTGGTTCCGAGAAAACTGCGATCCCGAAATGCAGCCTTCGTACAGCATTCGCCTGGGCGACAACTTCAACCCGGGAAGCTTCGGTATTTTCAATTTCGACAATAGTGACAACCCGTTTCAAGATTACAGCGTCATCATGGCGCCTTATTGCACAGCCGATGTGCACATGGGTGCCTCAGATACCACCTATGCGCCGGTGCAGGATGGCCAGAAACCACTGGTTATTCACCACCAAGGTCGGGCAAACATGCAAGCTGTTTTAGATTGGACCTACAAAAACATACCCGCACCTAAGCAAATATTTGTCACTGGATCTTCGGCGGGTTCAATTCCCTCGCCAATTTACACATCAATTCTCGCAAATCACTATACCCAGGCAAAAATCGCGCATCTGGGAGATGCCGCAGGCGGCTATCGTCGTACTAACGGTGACACGCGACCTGAGGAGCAATGGGGTACTTTCGATTTCATCACTTCGGAACCCGGGTTTGAAGCCCTACTGGCCAATGGGTTCAATTATGAAAAACTCTACATAGCCGCAGCGAAGGCCAATCCAAACATTTTGTTTGCACAGTACGATGCAGCCGAGGACGGCGTTCAAAAAGGTTTCTTAGCCTTAAGTGGCAACCAAGTGCCTAATTTGATCGAAGCACTACAGGCCAACCATGCTGACATACGCGCCGTAGTACCTAATTTTCGCGCCTATATTGGCGGCGGTGATTCCCACATCATATTGCTACGCCCTGAGTTCTATACTTACGCATCCAATGGTACGGCTATTCGAGATTGGGTCGCAGATTTGGCTGAGTACAAATCTGTACAAGATGTCACCTGCGTTGCCTGCGATACTCCCACGTATGCGGGTGCGCCGTTACCCGATGCATTAGAAAGTCTTTGGACATCTTGGCAAAGCCAAGAACAATACGTCGAGCCCTTTCAGATATTCGACAACGTGTATTACGTTGGTATCAACTGGGTGGCGGCATATGTCATCGAAACCAGTGAAGGCCTGATTCTAATCGATTCCCTCTACGGCAGCTGGATCCGGCCGTTGATGCGAAACATGCAAAAACTAGGGCTAAACCCAGCGGATGTAAAGTATGTGATCAACACCCATGGCCATTTTGACCATGCCGGTGGTTCGGCGTTTTTTCAGAAACAATTTGGCTCACGCATAGTGATGACCGAGGAAGACTGGCAGCTTGCCGAAGCGAAACCCGATGTGCCGCGCTTCTATATGCCGGTCCCCAGCCGAGACATTATTGCTGTAGATGGCGACATCATCGAACTAGGTGACACAAAGATTGAACTGTTTAAAACACCCGGCCATACCGAGGGCGTGTTATCTCTACGATACCAAGTACGCGATGGAGACGTTTCCTATACGGCTATCACGTTGGGCGGTGTCGGTCTAAATTTTCAAGGTGTTGAACGCACCGAAACTTATTTACGAAGCTATCACCGTCTTCAATCTATGCAACAAGGTGTGAGCGTTAGCTTGCCTAATCACGCCAATATGGGCGGCGTTTTGCAGCGTGGCAATAAACTGGCTGCACGCCAAGTAGGGGAGGCACATCCATTTGTTGACGCACAAGGATACCAATCTAGCCTGGCAAAATTTGTTGCCAACGCAGAGTCTAAGCTGCAGGCAGAAAAAGCCGGAACAGCCAAAGACCCGTTGGAAGAACTGTCAAGAGCCATTTCCGAGCGCGGAAATTAAGCGATGCAATTCGGGCTCTTCATGTACTGTACCGTCGGGCGTCGCGGTGAATTAGAAGCTGGTATGGCGGGCGTAACAATACTCTACCAACGCATGTTAGGCGAAATAGCTCAGTACGCCCGTTTCGCCGATGACAACGGATACTTTGGCATTGGTCACCCAGAACACCATTTGCAAATCGAAGGTTTTGAGATCTCCAACGACCCTTGCCTAATGGCCATGTCGCTAGGACAGCACAGCCAGCGCATGAAGATCATTACCTGCGGATTCGTTTCAACCACTAACAATCCGTTGCAAACCGCAGAAAAAATTTCGACGTTAGACCACATGCTAAAAGGTCGATTCGGGGTCGGTCTAGTACGCGGATATCAAGCGCGTTGGGTGGAAAACTACAAGGTACAGCCAGACCTAACTGCAGTGGGGCCCTGGAATGCGAAAACCCCTGACGACGACACTAACCGCGAATATTTTGCAGAGTTCGTCGACATCGTGGTGCGTGCGCTCAAACAAGACACCTTTCAACATGCAGGCAAGTATTGGAACTTTCCGCCTAAAGATTTTGTGAACCCTCATGACCATCCGGTGTATTACAAGTATGGGCAAGGTGTTGATGAAGATATGCGCGTTCGTGAAGTAGGCATAGCACCCAAACCATTGCAGGACAATATTCCGCTGTATGGCGGATTTTCACAGAGCCTGACCACGGCAAAATTTTGGGCGAAGTACAAAGGTCGCCCAATTATTCTCTCAAGCAACACAGAATTTCTAGAGGTGCTGTGGCAAGAATGGGGTGAGGTTGCCAAATTACATGGCCACGATTTCGAACCCGGCGACCAGGCTTGCTGGGGTGGCGTAATGATCTGCGCAGAAAGTGATGCCAAGGCTCAACAACTGTTTCGCGACTATGAATGGTTTTGGAAAACCTGGCCAACACCCTTTGGACAAGGGTTACCTGGACTACTTGTCGGATCTCCCGACACTTTGAACAAACACATCGAGAAGGTCAGCCGGGCTGTACCGATCAAGGAAGCCTTCTTACTGATACCTCAAGGGCTACATACACCAGACCAACTGCTTGACTCTTTAGATTTATTTTCACGCAAAGTGATGCCTAATCATGGTTAGATATCGGAACTTTTCGTCGCAGAAATACTCGAAGCCAGTAATGCGTATCTTCATTCACCTCATACTGTTATTTGGATTCACCAGCAACACTTGGGCCGGCGACTTACCCTTTGTAGGTCATTGGAAAATCAACTATGAAGAGACCGACAAGGTTGCGATTAAATATGAAGATGGCTCAGGTATACAGGGCCGTACTTTAGGTAAGGTTAACGTCAGCATCTTGGGGTTACCCTTACCCAAACGCATCCGGCAATCGCCAATGTCTAGCTTGTCGCCCAAAGACCCGGATGTTCTTCGTTGCACGACTATGGACATCCACCAAGCCAATAACAAACTAAAATTCGAATACGACGCCAAGATCTACGAAACCTTAGTTCAAGGAAACTATCGAGGCCGTAACAGTAGCTGGTCGAAAAAGAAGATCGAGCAAAAGTATAAAACAACCGAACGAACGGTTAAAAAGACCTGGACCCTACGCCCAGACGGACGCTTGCTAGTGTCAGTCAAGGTCAATCCACGCAAGGAAAAAACCCGCACCTTCAACCGGGTTTTTGAACGCTACGACCCCACCTTAGAAGAGCCACCTCCCTCTCCCTAATGCAAGCCTAGCTATCTTTTAGACGGTGGCCGCCAAAACAACGATCCAAATTGACATGCCGAGAGATGCAAGAAAACTTACCCCGCGCCATCGTGCTTTACCGAACACGTAGAAAATACCGTGGAGGACCCGCGCGGCCAGCCAAATCATACTCGCAGTCGCCCAACTCCCGGCCGGCTCAACACCTGCTATGTAGGCAAGCATGGTGACAACGGTGAACACTGCTATCGCTTCCCATTGATTCATCTGCGCACCCCACGCGCCGGCACCACCACCAGTTAACTCTGCGGCTTGCAAGCGAGGTTGTTCGAGATCAACGGTACCTAGCTGTTTGGTTCTAAACGGGACAGAAACGCCCGCCCATAGGTAAGGAAGAAATATACCCGCTACTAAACACCACAAAGGGATTGTCATTATTTGCTCTCCACTAAAAGACATTCATTTGTATAGACGACTGAGCCTACGCGCTTTAACTTTTTCACAACAAGCGCATAAGACAATTCAATCATGCGCTGTATTTCACCCACCGGTATCGAAGCATCTAACAACACTGTATTCCAGTGCAGCTTGTTCATGTGATAACCAGGTAAGACCGAGGGGAAGATGTCTCTTAGCATGACTGCTTGAGGAGGGTCGCATTTTAAATTGATGCGAGCCAAATCGCCTTCCCAGCCTAAGGTACCAAACATCTACACCAAAGGGATAATCTAGCCACGCGTCAGGACGGGCAAGAAAGTGCACTTTGGCAGCCTGCGCATCCACAATTAGCCTATCGCGGCCTGGGAACTAGGCTCAGGATCCGGATACAGTTCATTGAGCGGCATCGACGCACCGTTGCTCTGCACTATACGGCAATGAAACCGCTGCAATCGACGCGGTTCTGGAACGCCACAAGAATGTGCAATGGTACCCACTTCTTTTTTTATCGACTTCGCGTACTGGTACACCCGTTCGGTCTTGTCTTCTACCACCAAGCCTCGCTGTAAATCCTTATCATGGGTGGTAATGCCTGTCGGGCAAGTGTTTTTGTTGCATTGCAACGCTTGGATACACCCCAGCGATAACATAAAACCCCGCGCGCTCACCGCAAAATCTGCTCCGATACACAAAGCCCAAGCAACTTGAGCCGGCGTGATGAGCTTGCCGCTGGCAATGATACGAATTCGCTCGCGCAATCCATGCTTTTTCAATATATCCACCACCAGCGGTAAGCTCTCCTTCAGCGGTAACCCCATAAAATCTATCAAACTGGCTGGCGCAGCTCCAGTGCCGCCGTCTGCACTGTCGACGGTGATGAAGTCTGGTGCGCTTTCAATACCGCGCGCATGGATTTCTACGCACAAATCGTCGATCCAGCCATAGGCGCCGATAACAGCTTTGAATCCGGTGGGTTTTCCAGTTACAGCTCGAATTCGCTCAAGCATGTCGAGCAAATCTGCTGCCGAGTCCACCTCAGGGTGCCGGTTCGGACTGATTGAATCTTGGCCCGCTTCGATGAATCTAATTTTGGCTATTTCTTCTGTGACTTTTTCGCCTGGTAAAATGCCACCCTTACCTGGCTTGGCACCTTGGCTGAGCTTGAGCTCAAACATTTTCACCTGTTCGTAGGCCGCTACCTCTTTTAGTCGTTCATCACTGAGCTGACCATTGTGGTCTCGTACACCATATTTCGCAGTACCTATTTGATAAACAATGTCTGCCCCGCCCTGAAGATGCCAGGGAGATATTGCGCCTTCTCCAGTGTTCATCCATATGCCCGCTTTCTTTGCGCCTTGAGACAACGCCAACACCGCTGGTTTTGATATAGCACCAAAGCTCATTCCCGAAACATGAAACACAGAGTCTGTCTGGTGAGGGTACTTACAATAAGGACCAATGGTCATCATGCTGGTGGCTAGCGTATCCTCTTCCAAAGTGGGGTAGGGGCAATTAACAAACAACACGGACCCCACCGGCCGCAGATCTCGAGTCGAACCAAAGGCAACCGTGGTGTCTTCGGCTTTAGCAGCACCATACACCCAAGACCGCTCCGCTCGGTTGAAAGGCATTTCTTCCCGGTCCATCGCAAAAAAGTATTGGCGGAAAAACTCACCGAGGTGTTCAAACAAGTACCGAAAGCGACCAATGACTGGGTAGTTGCGCCGCACCGTGTGTTCGGTCTGAGTGCGATCGATAACATACAAAACGGCGATCACAACAAAGCCGAAACCCACCATCCAAACAAATATCTGCGCCATGATGGTGAACACAGTTAACGTGAAATCGAAATCCATCTTTACATCCTCCGATTACTACCCGTCGGGTAGACCCAGTACCCGCTTGGCAATGATATTACGTTGCACCTCGTTACTGCCGCTGTATATAGACGCTGCGCGATAAAATAGCCAGTCTCGTGTGGTACTCATTTCGGCGTCGCTAAAGCTATCGTTTTGTTTTGCGAACGTATCTGGAAAGCCTCTAACGCCACGCATTTTCAACAACAAGTCATAATACTTTTGCTGTAGTTCGGTGCCATAAATTTTGAAGATTGACGTCACAGCACCCGGCGTGCCGCCTTCAGACTCTTCTACCGCACGCCGCTGCGCCATCCGAAAAACTTGATTGTCCATTTCATACTTCAACACCTCACTGCGATAAGCTGGATCAGCGATGGCGTTATTGTCCTCCCCCAAACATCGTTTAGCTTCTGCAACCAAACTCATTTTGCCGCCTTTAGCGCCACCACTCACCAAACTTTCCATACCAGAACGTTCGTGTTGGAGTAATCGTTTACCGACTGTCCAGCCCTTATTCAACTCACCTACAAGATCTGTCTTCTGCGCAATAGCATTATCAAAAAAGGTATCATTGAAGCGCGACTCCCCGCTGAGCATCCGGATGGGTCGAATTTCTATCCCCGGCTGATCCACAGGCAACAGGACAAAACTAATGCCTTCGTGTTTTGGAGCATTAGGATCTGTGCGCACCAAACAAAACATCCAGTCAGCATTATGTGCACCTGAAGTCCAGGTTTTCTGGCCATTAATGACAAAATGGTCGCCGTTGTCTTCTGCGCGAGTACTCAGACTGGCAAGATCACTACCCGAACCTGGCTCGGAATAGCCTTGGCACCATTCCACTTCGGCTCTGGCAATACGCGGCAGATGCGTATTCTTCTGCTCATCAGTGCCAAACTCCAACAACGTAGGGCCGATCATACTGGTACCGAAACTGGACAGCGCCGGGCGTGCACCCATAGCCGCCATTTCTTCTAGCAATACTAAGTACTCGTCATTGTTGAGGCCACCACCACCCACCTCCTTTGGCCAACTGGGCACGGTCCAACCCTTCTCCACCATCCGTTCCAGCCAAACCAAGGTATCGGCGTCGGTTATCTTGATCTTCGAACTGCCGTTTGAAATAGGCCCGGGACCCCGCGCGCCAGGGGGGCAGTTTTCTTCGAGCCACGCCTTAGTTTCTTCACGAAACGCTGATAAATCTGTCATCTTGCCCTCTTTTCGCTTCAATCTATTTGTTACGATGCTAACGGCGAACATCGCCACGATCAACACACCGCTGGCATTGCGTCTAACGACCTAAAAAAGTCGCTGCCAAATGAGGGTACCATGACCGTTATTACGATACCTGATGAGGCCTGCGAATATCGATTTGTACATGCCTCTGGCCCCGGCGGCCAACATGTTAACAAGGCATCAACTGCCGTGGAGTTGCGTGTTCGTGTCAACAAGTTAGGTTTATCGGATTCGGCTTACACCAGGCTAACCCTCCAGCAAAAAAACAGAATCACTAAAGATGCGACCCTGATTATCCAAGCCGACCAGTTTCGATCTCAGTTAAAGAATCGCAAAGATGCTTTAGAGCGTTTACAAAAAATGGTTGCCCAAGCGCTAATCCAACCAAAAATAAGACGAGCCACGCGCCCATCACTGAACGCTAAAAAAAAGCGCATGAATACCAAGAAACAACGGGGACGAACCAAATCAAATCGACAAAAACCTACGCCTGATTCATGAGCTTATTACAACGTTTACTACGCCGCTTAGATCTACAACAAAGCGCAAAAGACTGTTACTTGGGTGGTGCTGGCGAAAGCGGAGTCACAGCAAATGCAAGACTATTCGGCGGGCTGGTCGCAGCCCAAGCAGCTATGGCTGCGTCTCTTAGCGTCGACAATCTGCCCATGCACTCTTTGCATGCCTACTTTCTACGCCCAGGTAGAGCGCAAAAAACCATTGAGTTTCGCGTCACAACAATCAAGCAGGGGCGCAATTTTCAGGTTAGAAGTGTCGAGGCTTGGCAAAATGAGCAGCAAATTTTTCAACTCATGGCCAGCTTTCAAAAACCAGAACAAGGTGTTCACCATCAAACCGATGCGCCCCGCGTACCGGCACCTGAAGGACTTCCAAATCGCGATAACCTACGCGGCCGTTCACATTGGCAGGACATGCCAATTGATGTGCGCATGGTCAGCCAGATCACCCAGGCGCAAGCGTTACCGCCACAGCAGCAAATTTGGCTAAAGGTCAATGGCACCCTGCCGCCTGATCCGAATATTCATCTCGCCATGATCGTCTATGCCAGCGACAGATGTTTGTTGGACACCGCATGGCGCCCCCACGCAGACCAAGGTAATTTGGTGGGCGCTAGTTTAGATCACAGCCTGTGGTTTCATCAGCCAGCACAGTTTGACGACTGGCTACTGTACGACATGCATAGCCCCGCGGCTTGTGCAGGGCGCGGCCTAGCTTTTGGTGCCTTGTATAACCGACGCGGCGAACGCGTGGTCAGCACCACTCAAGAAGGCGTGCTACGCGTGGGCTAACGTGTCAGTTGATTGCTGTCGATATGCGTATGCTCTTCACCATAGATACTCACTAACATGGTTTCGCTATAACTCAGCTGATCACCCTGCACGGTGATTTGATGCGTAAACGATTTAGTAAATGCATGCTCGGTTAAGAATGGCGACTGTGCAATGGGCCAGTCTTGGCTATCTGCAGCCGCTGCAACTTCAAAGGTCACAGCGTGTTGCGTTGCATTGACACTGCCCCCAGCAACCAAGGATAAACCCCTGGGAATACTCAAGGTCTGCATCAATAGTCTGGTATCCGCCTGCCATATCAAATAACCGGTTTCATTGTGGAAGATCTTATTATCTCTTTTACGGGTAACCACTTGATGATAACGAACGCTCACCAATTCTTGGACTTCTGCATTGTCCACATCGCCAGCGGGCTCAAACACCAGTGTCTCGAAATAGGGATTGTGATCGTCTCCATCAGGCTCAGGCGAAATATCCATACCCAGTACTCCACTCCAAGTGCCTATGAGTACGGCCAAAGGTCCATAGTCAACGCCATCAATGATTGAACTCATCTTTTCTCCACTTCAAGTCTTACCTTAGCGACCACATGTTGTAGGCGCGACAGGTTCTAACTATATTGCTTATTGAGCTTGAGCTTATCCACATGGAAAACCCAATATGACTCTAACCAACGATGATATCACCAGCAATACCTTAGCTCTCCCAGACCCAGAGTATTTCAGCGGTAAATCTGCCTTAGTTACCGGTGCCGCTTCTGGTCTGGGTGCAGCAGTATGCAAACACCTGAGGAAGTTGGATTGCCAAGTGCTGGCCTTGGACATCGATGCAGATCAAGGGCGCACGCTGAGTGCCTCATGTGGTGCAACTTTTGTCGAATGCGACGTGAGTAGCTTAGATGCTTGGCAAGCAGTCGCTGCACAGTGCGAAACACTTGGCCCACTGAACTTCGTGCATCTCAATGCCGGCATTCAAATTGCTCCACCCGGCGCACCCCTGGAAGATTACCAATTCGAAAACATGCTCATGGACCGCTATCGCCGCATGATGGGGGTCAATGTCGACGGCATCGTATTTGGTTTACAAACCCTTCTTCCATATATGGCCCCCAACAGTCACATTGTTGTCACATCGTCATTAGCTGGGATCGTGCCCTATGACATCGATCCTCTATACGCCATGAGCAAACATGCTGTTTCTGGATTAGTGCGAAGCTTAGCCCGGCCTTTTGCCGACAAGGGCATCACCATAAACGCCATTTGTCCGGGTGGAATAGATACCGCGATTATTCCCCACGCCCAACGCACTGACATAGCGCAATTCATGACCCCGGAACATGTAGCCAATGAGGTACTGGCCTTACTAAAGGCGCAAGAAACAGGCAAAACTTGGGCTAAGGTGAGCCAACAAAAAGCCGCCTTTATTATTCGTGCACCGGGTGACAAGGGGGAAAAATAGAAACCAGAGCCAGACACTGTAAAAGGCCCTCAGCCACCACCTCCTAAAAAAGAGAGATCTGACGGTCATCACCAATGACCTGATCGAAATCTAGACCCAGCGCTTCCAATACCGGTTCTGCCACCGGTTTAATTTGCTTTTCCAGGTAATGCTCCCGATTGGGTGGGCCGCTGGTCTGCCCAACCAGTTCTGGACCAGCATCTGTAACTATGTAGTGGACCACACGCGGTGGCGGCATATTCGACTTCTTCACAGCCTGAACATGGGGTGGCACGTGTGTGGTATAGGTGGCGACGTCTTTGCGTAGCCCTTTTCGATAAACCAGCAAATTGTCCAGCGCACCCTGTCTTAGCTGCACCACTATGTTGTGTAAATAGTCGGCCACTTCATCGCCTTGAAACAAGCGAACAAACAAATTGCGCTGCACTTCTTTGGCCAAGTCTGTCCAATCTCGACGAACCACCTCCATGCCGACAAACTCTAAACTATCGCTACCCAGCCTTTGCCCTGCATATCGCTTTCTTGCGCCCTGGGACCCACCCCGGGTCTTAGCGAGAAAAAGCTTGGTATAAAGTTTTTCGAATTCCAGTTCTAAGCGGCTCTCAACGCCGGCAGTACGTTGTAGATGGTCACGTAGCTGCTGGTTAAACTCTACTACCAGCGTTTGCGCAACTGATTGCGCTTGTTCAGCATCTTCAATACCCGAGGCAACAAATACACTATCTGTGTCTCCGTACAAAACCGTATAGCCTCTCGATTCAAACCACTGCTTACTCCACCCCAATAGGTACCGGCCTTGACTGGTGATGGCATTCGCAATGTGGGGATTGTAGAAACGACATGCGGGGGTACCTAACACGCCATAAAACGAGTTCATTAGTATTTTTATGGCCTGGGATGCCGTTTCATCACCTCGAGCTTTTGCCTGAGCCCTTTGTGGAAACAAGTTGTCCAACATTTTTGGTAAGATTCCTAACGCACGAGCGAAGCAGGTGTCGTCATAGGTGCGGATGGCATCTCCATCGCCTTGACCTTGCTCATATCCGAGTGGATCGATATTGAAGGTCCGAATGATGCTCGGATAGAGGCTTCTATAATCACAAACCCAAACATTGTGGTGGATGCCAACGGTGGGTTCAAACACCGCTCCTCCGCCTTGGGCAATTTTACTTTGCCCAGGTTTTTTAACGCTGGGAGCTGCGACACCCCGTTTATGCAAGGCACTTAAATACAGAAAATCAAATGACGCTATGCTCGCCGCTACTCTGTCTGGCGGCATACCGGTCAAACCAGAACGGGCAAATGCCAAATTGACCAGGTCGAGTTTCTGCACTATTTCCAATGCCAAGCGGGCATCTGTGCGCGCATAGGCGGTAAATGCCGGTAGGTCATCGGCATAGGTGTCAAGAATTTGCTTAACCTTATCTTCGCCTTTCCCAACCAACGTCTTGCCTTCGCCAAGTACTTGCTGAGCAACCGCATCTAATGAGTATTCATCCATTCGAATAAAGGCGCCGCGCACTAGGTCTATGCCATCCAATACAACACGCCCGGGAATATTAGCGTGCCCACTACCAAAGTAACCTTGGGCGGGCCGGATGCGCATCTGGCCCTGGTCCCGGCCTAACTGAAGATCGTACCTTACACGCTCCGCGACCTTGTTAAGCATAACAAGATCAAAATCGATGACATTCCAACCGGTTAGAATGTCTACGTCTAAGCGTTGCACAAGCTGCGCAAAGTAATGCAACGCCTCTTTTTCACTACCCACGCCAACGGCTTGATTCGGCATGCAACGATCACCTGGATCAACCACCACGACTTCGTCCACAACTTCATCAAAGTCTGTGCTATAACAAGCTATCGCTAACAACTTGTCAGCCTCGGGGTTGGTCTCAATGTCAAAAGAAAGAATTTTTGGCGACGCGGTCAACTGCACTGGAAACACTTCCGGATTGTCGAATACCCAACGAGTTCCTTTACCTGGCTGCGCAACCCCTCTAATGCCAATACCACCCTTGATATCACGATCGATGAGATAACGCATGGCAAAGCGAACGTCGGCTTCATAAGTCTCGATGCCAATGTTATGCAACGCATCACGAACTGTTGGCGCATCACTTGGCACTTTAACTTCAACTCGAGACAACCCCTCGCCAGCAAAACCAACTTTATGACTTGCACTGACCTTAGCATTAACTACTGCATGGGCATGCTCGTTGGCAACGTAAAAGTGCGGGCGCTGGGTATTGTCTCTAATAGTGAAGGTAGAGTTGTCTTGCAAGCGTCCATAAATAAAAACAACCGGAACCCCCTGATGAATGCGATAGGTCGCTTGCAGAATGAAGCCCTGATATTCAGGCACATCGTTACCTTCGAGAATGTTGTGGGCAATATACAATACCCAAATGTCGGAATCACACCCTAGCCTAATTTTCCCGTGTGCTCGTGTCCTGTCTGACTAATCGTAGGGTAAATCGCGCGGATCACAGTCTGTGTAATCTGGCTCGGGGTCTTGGGTAAATTGAACACAATCAATGTGCTCTTGGCCTTGTAGCTTGGCCTTACACACTCGGTGCATACCATCCATGAGCCTGCCGGCTTGATCAAGAATGATAGGGTAGCTGAGATCTGCAGCCTGTATCAGCTGTAAATGCTCGAGAATATTGTTGGGAGTAGGCACTTCATGTGTATACCAATGGTTTTCATGCATTTCTTCAATATGCTCGATGGCCAGTTTAACTATTGGTAGCCTACGACTAAGATTAATCAGACGCCTAACGTTCCATGCCAGCAAGCCGTTCGCCGACTGCCGAAAGTGGTATTGTGGCCGCAGTACAAATTCACCCATGCGACTTAAACTTCCTCTAAGGTGTGGTGTCGGGTAGTCTTCGTTGCTGCAGTGTTTGTTCCACCGTGAATGCATAGTTAAGCAGCATCTGCTCGCTCCACGCCGGTCCTAATAACTCCAAACCTACGGGCATACCATCCCCGGTAAATCCTATCGGTACCGAAATAGCAGGTAGCCCTGAATTTGCCGACAAGCGGCAATTTGTGCCCATTTGCTCCTTACCGTGGCTTGCTGCCACTTGTCTTATGGTGGGATAGGCCAACACATCAACATCTTGGCTTTGCATCAATGTAAGTAACGCCGCTCGAACTACCTTTCTCTGCTCAAGTTCGATTTGATACAGATTCTGGGATTCCTCCTGCATGCCTTGGGATGCGCTTAAAGAGCCTTGAATGTTTTCATGGGTGCGGCCATCTGCAATCATAGCGGCCAAGTCTTCGAAGCCTAACTCAGGATTTCTCTTTAGATAGGCATTGATGTCCGTCTTAAATTCATGAATCAGCACGAAGTGTCCATTCAGTGGCCGCGCTAAAGATTCATTCATATCAGCCGATGCAAAAGATTTGAGTTGCCAACCCGCGGCCTCGGACATTTCCTGCAAACCTGCCTGCACGACATCCGACACAATTTTATCGTTGGGTTCTTGGATAAACCAGTCACTGAGCAATCCTATCTTGGCCTCGCGAACCGTACTTAACGCACCCAAGTAACTGCTAGGCACGCGCCCAACGGATTGGACTGTTTGTTCATCATTCTCATCTACGCCGACAGTGGCATCCAAGACGATACTTAAATCACGCACCGAGCGAGCCAACGGGCCACCAATATCTTGACTGCTAGACAAGGGTATAATGCCATGGCGACTGCTCAAGCCTTGGGTTCCCCGCAAGCCCACCAAATTATTCTGTGATGCGGGAATACGAATTGATCCGCAGGTGTCGCTACCCATAGCAATCACAGCAAAATTGGCGGCGATAGCGGCACCACTACCACCACTTGAACCACCAGGATTGCGACCAAGATTATAGGGATTGAGAGTACGTCCAAAGGCCGAGCCCACCGTTGTAATACCATAGGCAAATTCATGCATGGTGGATTTGGCTAAGATAATTGCACCAGCGGCTTTGAGCCGTGCCACCAAAGTCGCATCGCGCATGGGTGCAAAGCCAGCAAACAAAATAGACCCCGCCGTGGTTGGCATACCTTGGGTTTCATAGTTGTCTTTGACAATCACCGG
>QIGT01000193.1 GCA_003230835.1 Gammaproteobacteria bacterium | reverse complement strand
GCCCAAGGTTCACCCAGGGGTTCGGTAGCTCAGCTGGTTAGAGCGCACGACTCATAATCGTGAGGTCGGGAGTTCAAGTCTCCCCCGAACCACCACTTACTTCCCTGATTATGCTGGTTTTTTATATTTTCGATTAGAAAGCCTGAGATAGAAGTGGCACGCAACTGACACGCAACCGCCTCAAGGAATGTGAAAAGATATGACGGATCGAAGGGCGCATAGATTTCAGTTGTGCTGACATCTGGCATCTTATGGCCAAGCTGCGCGGCGGTTTCCCATGCTGGAACACTGCTCTTGCGCAGCCAACGCGCCATGGTGTGGCGAATACCATAAGGTTGAACTTCTTTGTCCATTCCAAGCTCTGCGCGCAGTGTACGCCAGCCGGAACGGATGCTGCTAACCGGAGCACCATGATACTGAACAACAGCGTCACAGGGGCTCGCTAAGCGATGCTCTCTAATCCAAGGCTTTAGACTGGCTGGCAGCTTCACGGTGGGGCGATACTTTTGGGTCTGCTCGCGGCCATCTGGGTTTAGCTGGATCAGGTCGTTGGCCAGATCAATCCGGTCGAAAGTCAGATCAAGCACAGCGCGAGTTCTGCCGGTTGTGGCGATCATCATGATGATGAAGGTCTGGAGGTGATACTCCGCTGAACCGATCAGGCGAGCCACTTCTTCGATTTCCATCGGGCGGCCTTTGGGGGCTGGTCTCGGCACTTTTACAAGTTCAATATAGGGGACAGATGCAATTTCACCGCGTTTCCACGCCCAATTCAAAGCTGCTTTGCCAATGGTGAGAGCCTGCCGAACCGTGTTGGGAGCGAGGTTGCGCTGCTCCGTAAGATAAGTTCGGAATGCTTGCTGCCGAAGCATGGTGCATGCCTCTTTGACCGTGGCTTCGCCGTGAAAGTCCACCCAGTCGCGTAGATAACGCCGGACATTATCGGCAGTGCGAAGCTTACTGGCATATATCTCAAAATAGCGAGCAAAGACCTCTGCCAGCAGAGCGTCTTCTGGTTTTTCCTCTTGCTGTGTATGGCTGAGGATAAACCAATCAGTCAGCTTTTGTTTGGCTTGCTCAAAATCCGCTGTGCGCAAGCTAACGCGCTTTGTTTGTCTGGCTTGCGCGTCGAACCATGTTCGATGCCAGGCGCTGCTGCCGGAGCGCAGAGAGAGCCAATAGTCTCCGAGCTGGAATTCTCGGTCGTTGGTATAGCGGGGCATGAGGCGGTCTCCACAACGGCTAAGAGGTAATCTACTATCTGGTATCCAAAGAAGGCGATCTTGCGCGGGGTTAATCGCAAAAAACCAATACGTTGATTGGCACGTAAACGCCGTAAGCTAACAAGTGAATGGTTGAGTAAGACTGCCACATCGCTTTCTGAATAGTGGCCATACAACGAGATACCATGCGCGTCGGCGATGGCCTTATGAAACTCGGTAAGATTGGGCGGCATGGCGCTCATAACGTAATTCTACTCACTCGACTTAGGGTTTTTGTCTCTGCTTCTGTTGGAGTTTTGCAATAAGATCATTCTTCTGCTCAAGCTGGCGCTTGATGATGACATTCTCGATTTTCATGGGGACTGGCATGTCGCCGCCTTCCCATGCATGAACTCGTTGGCGGGTATATGCAGATACAGGCTTTAACGATGTGTCTTGTGCGGCATTGACCTGCTGAGCAAGCCATTCGCCGAACTCGGTCTGGGTCATGCCCAAACCATGCCGTACGTCTTTCAGCTCATCTTTGGTCATGCTAGCAAATCCTGCGGTGGCCGATTACATCAAACGCACACATAGCAGACCTTTTCACAAGAGTCACCATTTAATGGTTACTTTATGGGTGCCGGTAGATGAAGCAGGAAAAGATCAGTTAGCTTCAACGCTGATTGAAAGCCAAAAGCCGAACATACCTGTCTAATGGTAAGAGGTTTGTAAAACTACAACGATTTATTGGTTAGGCCATGCCATGCGCAACAATTGAGATGACAGGGTAATGTTGAGCGCTATTATTGCGCTGCTTTTAGGGCGCGCTTTCGGCGTAGGCGATAGGAGGTAGGTCCGCTGTCAATAGACGTTGATCTGCGCCTTCTAGGAAGCCCTTTGTTTTCAAGACTAGTGCTCGGATGCGCTGCTAAGACATATGCTCTTCGAGTTTTTGCTTTTAGAGCAACGCGCTCTTGTACAAGCTTTGTAATTTGCTCCAATAACGCTGACCTGTTATCAGATTTATATAGACGTTCGCTGAGGACTTCGATTTTGAGCGCTAGATCATCGATGTGCTGCAAGGTGGAGTCTCGCCCAATCTTGGGGACGCTTTTTTCTAAGTCAATCACCGCCGGTTTCCCCCGTTATTTCTAAGGCTCTCTGTTTACTAATTCTTAACGATCCCATCCTGTCTACTACTGCCAAAACGTTGGCCAGAAACTTGATTGGACCAGACCTATCATATGATTCTTCGGGAGAAATGTCAAATGAATCGGTTTTCGAATCACTGGCGTTAGCGACGGCTGAATTGTAAGAAAAACTAAAGGGTAATGAGTTCGAAAAAAGTAGAACTCCGGTTGGAACATCTTGATTTTGAGTCAGTTTTATCGGGAGGATAGCTAAGGACCGTCTATTGCTAATCGTCAATTCATCAAGATCACTAAATAGGTGGCTATTATTCGGATCATCCTGGTATTTTTTTAAGTCGTCAAAAATTTGCCCGCCATGGTTAAAGGCGGCCCCGATTAACCCCTGTCCTTTGCCCCAAGAGGTAGTGTCGAGGAGGTCTTCTTTGTCAGCAGTGGATGACAGCCGGTCTTCTTCCGACTGTATCAGAAGCTTATCATTCTCATCAATCCTGTAGATTGCAATCGTCCAATCTCCGGAGCTAATGTCGAACAAATCATCGCGAAAAGAGCGTAGCGTTTCAATCAAGGTTCTTTGAGTTTTTTTGACCGGCTCTGAGTCTTCGAACATGTTGGTAAGATATCCGTCAAGCATATTAAGAACGCTTTGCATAAACTCGACTCCAACGTCAGCGAACCTAGCTTCATAGAGTGCATACTCAACCTGTGCTGAGAGGCGTTCCATTTCTTGCGTATGCGAGGATACGTTTTCTTTGTGCAGCTGAAGGAGTTTTTCAGCGTTCTTTACAGCTGAAACAGCAAGATTTTTTTTGAATGTTGCCCTTGATAGGAAGACGACAGAAGTAATACCGCAAATCACCCAAATTACTATAGATGCGATGTTTAGCCAGTTTGGTACAGATATTCCTGAGACCTCAGCCGCGCTGATGGGGAGTTGTGAAATTCCACCGGCGATTAACGATACAACTCCGTAAGCTCGTGCATCAGACCTTAACTTTTTTAGCGATATAAATCGCGATTCATATTCTGCTGTTCGAATGCCAGTTAACTCTTTAGCGATTTCGTCAAACTTGGTGTTCTGCTTAGTCATTGTTCACCCTTCACCAGCTGTCCCAAGATAGGTGAAGCGCTTAAAGCTAGACACTTCAAGCATTTATTTATCTACGTTGCATTTTATTGCTGCATCTTAAAATGCAAATCTGTTTTGCAAAAATTGGATCTATCAACATTCCAACGTAACCCATCTGCGTTCGGCGAGACCGAGTTCTTCGGGGCCGGTGGCGTTGGTGTAGATGGCGGTAGTGGCAAGGCGGGCGTGACCCATCCATTTCTGTAGGATTGTTACTGGGATATCGTCTTCGACATTACCAACTGCAAAGCCGTGCCGTAGGCCGCGTGTTGTGGCTCGAACGCCGGATAAGTCGGCGGTGTGCATAACCCTTTGCACCCACCTGCGGCCTGTTTGGCGATGGACTGGCCAGATGCGAGTTCTCCCACCTCGTTCAGCATTTTTCAGCAGATTGCGCAAAATATAGTTCGGCATCGGTACGTGTCGGAATACGTTGCTGCGGCGCTGTTTTAGGGTTTGGAAGGTTAGCGCTTGAGCTTCCAGATCAATGCTCATGGTTGTGAGGCGTAGAGCTTCAGTGAGCCTGCAACCACTGTAGGCCAGCACCTGACACAGCAAGTTGATATGCGCATCGTGTTTTGCGGCATGATACAGAAATCGCTTTATCTCTGAGCTGGTTAGATATTTTCGTGTGCCGTCCGTAGCGAACAGGCTGGATATTATTCGCTGGTGTTCTGTCATTTTATCCATGTCTCCGATTGACCTATTCGGCGACATTATGAGTAAAATCAGATAGTTAGAACGCTATTCCCCCGTACCCACTCCAATTCACTCTCTACCAAAAAGCTAATGCCTATTGGTGACTTAGACTAATGTCGCCGAATAGGTCAGATGGTATCACGCTGTTCTCTATACCGCTCAGATTTCACTCCATTTTTTTTGATTTGGAGAAGTTGATGAAGCGTGGTGTTGCAGATTTATTGGCATTTGGAGCCAGCCTAGGAATTATGACTGCCTGTAGTGGTGCGGTAGCAGAACTTGAAATTGGCCAAGTTTATTGTGCTGTTATCGGCGTTGACCCTGAAAACCCAGTTGAAAGTTCATGTGGCCGTCTTTTCGAGTTGGTCATTGCGAGAGAAGGTGGAACGCTTGAGTCGCTCACGATTTTAGATAACGATGTCCGGTTTAGAACAATGTACACTTTGGCCGGTGCGGTCATCACCGACATCAATGGCGACGACATGCCAATCAAGTCAACCGAAGCGTATTTTGCGTTGGGCGAAAAAGATCCAGAATACCCAGAATATCAACAGTGGCTTGTTCCAGCGAATAACGACATGGCTCGCAAACTGGTACAATTAGACCAGGCGCTCGCGAAGTTGGGCACCGATACTACACTACCGAGCGGGCAACCTGATTATGTTGATGTGCCGTTGTGCTATGTTGAAACTCAACTGAGGAACGGTCAATACGCCTACCAAAATAATCCGTGCGATTATGATGTGACGTTCTTCGCCTCAAACGGGCGCGTGGCAGAGATAATTACTGAATCTCTAGGTGGCGAAGCAACACTCAAGTGGGGATATGCGGGTAGATGGTCTATGGTCGGCAATGTTGGCCGCCCAGATAATATGCAGCAGTTTGAATGGTTGATAAGTGATAAAGGTTTTCCTGTGTCAGAGCGCAAGCGCGACAAGCAGGAAGTCTCGTTTCTGCAACAGCGCGCCTACAATCCAAATATCCTAGAAACACAAATCGCATATCCAATCTACGACGGTGCGGAACGCGATACGTGGACTGAGATCTATCGCACCGAGATTTACCCCATCATGCAGCGTCGCGAGTTATTGCTCCAGCACTTCCCCAACTGGGACGAGCAATATTGAGCGTGGTAATTTTCGTAACTAACTTGAGGAATTGAAAATGAAGAAGGTAATTCTTGGATGCTTGATTATTGGCGGACTTGCGGCTTGTGGCGCAGGCGGACCATCGGATGGCGAGTTAAAACGCGCCTGTATCGATTCCAATGCCTTTCGCGGCGATGATGACAGGGATAGCATTTGCCAGTGCATGACCAAGCAAATCAAAGCTGAGGGTATCGATAAGCAGTATATGTTGGAGCACTGGCAGGCACAAAAAGCCAAGGGCTATACAGGGTCATTCCTGCCATCCTCGGTGGACTCAAGCATTGCCCGCCGCTGCGGGCGACAAATACGCTGAGACATGTTGCTGCTAGCTATTCAGCCGGTGGTGGTATGTTGCGGCTTCGACGCTCTGTGCTGGCTTTTGCCCCTGAACGTGCGCCAAAAGAGAGGCCGCGTCCGATCATTCTGAATGTTCCTATGAAGCCCCTAGCCGTATCAGCTCCGCCATTATAGCTAAGTTTGTAGGCAATCTTCATCAGCGGTGATCCGATGGGCGAAGTTATGGGAAAGGCGCGCAAGATGATGCCAATAGCGCCAAGCAGGAAGCTTAGGGCCCACTGGCTAAGCCCCGCCAGAAATAGAATTGGTGCTGGCAGTTTGGTGCCGCCGGTTTGCTGCGTAGCTTGAGTCATATTTATGTCCCTGATCTGCACACCCTCGATGGATGTATCTTGGGCGACTACAGTATGTGTTGGTTAAAGAATTATTGATCAATAAACGGCGTTAGGTCGTTGCTTATTGTTTCTGACGCTGCGAGTTTCTTTGCTGTTTAGCTTTAGGATCGAACGGCAGCCAATAGCGTGTACTGCGCCCACCTCCGGTAACTATCAGGGCTTTCATTTCGGCCAGAGCTTGAAGGTCGCGAGTTGCAGTAGGTTTCGAAGTCTTGCCTATCGAGGCGTATTTGCTGGCGCTCATGCCGCCTTCAAAGCCATGCACGCCTTCATCTAACATGCGCTGTATGACACGAAGTTGCCGCTGATTGAGCTTATCCTTGAATGTGTCGAAAAATTTCACTTTCTGGAGGGTGAAGTCGATCTGAGTCTCTGCATCGATCTGAGCTTGTAAACAAATTCCAACGAAGTATCGCAACCATGCAGTGGTTTCGTTGGTGCGCTGCGCTGATTTGAGCGCCTCATAATAAGCCTTCTTATCGGCCTCGATTGCTTTTGACAGGCTAATCAGAACTGATCGCCCAAGCCCCTGCGATAAAGCTTTTTCTGATATGCTGCGACCGATCCGGCCATTGCCATCTTCAAACGGATGGATGCTTTCAAAATAGAGGTGCGCAATTGCCGCGCGAATAGGTGCTTGGGGAATGGGGCCAGTACCGGCAGCCGCCGTGTTATTGAACCAGTTAATAAATGCGTCCATCATTTCAGGTACAAGCGCTGACGGCGGCGCTTCATAGTGCACGACTTCTTTGCCAATTGGGCCAGAAACAATCTGCATGGGTTCACTGTGCGTACGCCAGGTGCCGACATTGATACGGCGGTTTCCTAGCATCAACATTTGATGCCATTCGAATAACATTTCTGCTGAAATGGGGGTCACAAAATCACGGCGTACTGCAACCATCAGTTTGGCTACGCCCGCTGCTCGTTTGTCTCCAGTTGGAGGCTGTGTTTCTACCAATCCTAAATTACGCCGGATCGATGACATAACATCTGCGCGGCTTAGATATTCTCCCTCAATTTCTGAAGTCTTGATGGCTTCAGCCACCATGACATCTATCAGCGTCTCGGTTTGAGTGCCTTCAGGCAGAGCATCCAGTATGCCGCTAACTCGCCCAGCGCGTTCACTAAATGCAGTCAGGTCGTCGAGAAGCGACGCCATGTCGTAAGTGAACTTGGTCCAGTCTGGCTGTTGCCAATTGTAAATCATGAGCCGATTAGAACACACATTCGGCTCAATAACACGTAAATTTTGAGCCGAATAACCCAATTATTCGGCTCATGGCATCGACTGGACTTGTCTCGGGCGTTGTGTTTCCAGCTTTTTTTGGCGTTTCTTACGTTTACGCAGCGGTTTGATTCCATTTTGTTTGTTCCAGTAGTCTGCAAACCTGCCCCAGCGTTGTGTGAGCTGCTTGGAAGAGATTTTGGGTGGTAATACGTCGGACATTTTAGCGTAATGGAGGCCGCGTGTCAGACGGATACCGCGCCCTGATAATTTTAGTTCGTAGCCACGCCGTTTGAGCATACTGTTGAGGCTTGACCAACTGCCCGCACTCTTGAAAGTGAAAGCTAGGCTTTCGCGCAGCTTTAGGCAGCGGTCTTTAGATAAACGTACTAGCTCCTCGCTATTGTCACGCTTGGCGATTTCGATTTCCGAGAAGGTGCGCTGTGGATGGTGGCCGCGTGATTTATATGGTGTTTTTACCAGCCCATATTGCTGCTCTTGGCGCATTAACGATTTTCTGAGTTTAAGGCGCTCGTGATTGTCTTTTGCTACCTTGCCGGTGTCAGGATGCACACGATTGATGATGGCGTGAACATGGCTGTGATCCGTATCATTATGCGCAACGTACATGGCCTGATGTTCGCTTAAGCCTAGGTCGGCGAGTGCTTGATCCATGATGCTGAGCATCTGATCTGAAGATGGCTTGTCTTCGTGCGCCCAACTGACGATCACATGTTGTCTTGGTTTTTGAACACGCTTGGAGAGCTTGGCCGCCGCCTGCATAACGACATGCGCAACCTCTGGCGATACTCCATCTAAGTTGCGCATAGCGATCCACTCGACGCGTTCTGGTGTTTGGCGATCTCGGCCATAAAGCAGGTAACCTGACAGTGGACCAAAGTTGTTGCGATGGGGGAGGATTTTACCAATCATCGCCGTGCTGCAACTCTTTGCAGCAACTCTACTGCCATGGCTTTCAAAGTGCGATGTTCGTCAAGTGTCTGATTGAGCTGAATTTCTGAAACAACGCGGCCAGCATTACCCGTTCTGGCAAGCTGGTTCATGTTATTGTCGATACTGGCAAGTTTGCGGTTAAGGCGAGCAAGTTCATCTACTAATTTGGCGTAGGTGTTTGCGGGGCGTCTTTTGATCTCATGTCCAAGGATGAGCAACCGAATGAAATCAGCGATACCGCTGACATCGCTGACTTCAACGCATTCTAAGAGGTGAGCCTTCTCTTGGGGCGTTAGCCGCACATTTACAGGAATGGTGCGGGCTTCTCCAGCGGGTTTGCGATAACCTTTACGCGGCATGACGCGCCTCCCCGGCGCAGGAGGGGTGTTTGCCGCATAGGCACGAGATGAGGTAGATGAGGGCGCGCATGCGAACCGAATACTCCCGCTGTCTTTGTTACCTATTATAGGTTACAAAGACACATCTTGCACGCCCCCTTCTGCTAAAAAACTGTACAACTTCAAAATACACGCTGCTGGCTCGCTCACCGTCGGTAACAACTACGCTGCTGGGTCGTCGGTACAACGGCTGTAAATAAGTGCCGGTGAAAACTAGCTTTACGAGTCGGTATTACGGCTACGATTGGCATTACTTCCATTGCTTGGTTCGCGTGTCATCGCCTTATACAACACGCCTGCCATCTGCTCGCTACCGCGGGTTACTCCCTCAATGCAAGCATTTATCCAGTCATTTGCACGCACTAATTTGAAATCCAGCTTGTGTCCGAGTTGGCGGACGTAAATAGATAAGAATACACGTAAGTGCCGGCCATTTCCCTCTCGAAAGGCATGGACCATATTCAGCTCAATCGTATATTTTGCAAAGGATTTTGCGGCTATTCTTGTGTTATGCGACATGAGATTTTCATCATCCGCTAAAGCTTTCAGATGGTCAGATAGATGTTTTTTTATATGCTCGGAGCGGCAGAATGGAGTATTGCCTTTGAATAAAGACACAGTGCGGATTTGGCCTGCCCACTCATAGACATCCTGAAATAAATGTTGGTGAAGCGCCAAAAACGACTCTGGCGTTGTATTTATCGTTTCAGGTACGGATTCAGAGCGTTTGAGGAAAAATAGACGCTCTCGTTTATCCAGTTCGTCACCATCGTAAATGTCGAACTTGTTTTTAAGCACACCGCTACCAGTATAGGTGTAACTATCCTCTGCACCGTAACCTTTGATATTCACGCGGCGCGAGGTATTTCAAATGTGCCATTGCAAAATTCTTCTAAGCGTCGCAGGCAAGTGGCTTCATCCAGCTTTTCGCTATCGAAATAATCGAACAAAGCAAGTTCCTCAGGCGTGTACTTAATGCCCTCGATGGCCGCGATAGCGATCATTTGCTGACGTTGTTCTTGTCGTGATAGTTTGTACATCATGTTCAAATTCTAGCAAAATTAGGCATATCTGTCATTTAATATTATCACTCAAATTCCTATTTTCAGACCTAACCGCTAACCAAATATAAACCCGAATCTTCGCTTCCATCGAAGAGGCCCGTTCGGGAAATAGCTATGTTTATGGATTTGGATGCAGTCACTCGGTTGCAAAAGATGGCTGACCAACGATTCGGCCTGCTAGAGTTTGATTGTGAGGCGCTAGGTATATTCGATGGGCTGGAAACCCTTCTGGAGCAGCATTTGTGGCCACAATACCAACAAAGATCCCTTGGCGAGCAAAAGGCCAAACCGGGCTTTATGGCGCAAATGATGAGTGCTGTTGGCGGCGATTTTGGAGAGAGTTATGGCCAGGCACATGCGCAGCGCCTGGCCAAAACGTATTGGGAAAATGTACGAAGATTGTGCGGGCTAGGGGTATTTCATCGTGCGGTTGCTGATCTTGATGATAAGGAGTTGGCGCTGTTATCAGCATCAACGGCGCATGTGATTGCTGTGTATAAACACGAGGAAGAGCATCAGAATCTGTTGCAATTTATGTTCGGTATAAATGCGCGCTTGGTATGGGCTGGTGGACAAACGCAGTTCGTGCATTCTGATCAAGCTCAACAGTACCCGGCAGAAGCTGCTGCCAGTGCTGAGCTTGCGCGTGAGGTTATGCAGACTTTCATTAACGCAGATGTCAGCGCCTATCGCCAAGATGTGGGCGACTTTTTAAGTCAGTTTGTGCAGGCGACTGAAAATATTCAGTATAGCAGCAAACACTCAGAGGGCGCTGCGGCTGTGTCTAATGCGCTGGGCCGAGGTGGCACGGCGTGGGGAACAAGGATGGATATCGATAATGATCGAACGCCATTCAAAAGGTTTGAGGCAGGCCCTGATTTGTTTTTAGGGATGATGGAAACAGCGGATGGCGCTGTGCCGATTGGATTTAATGGCAACGAAAGCTTGGTAACTGTTGCTCAGCCCGGTGCGGGCAAAACTCAGTGTCATATTCTGCCCAACCTGATGACCTATGACGGGCCGCTGATTGTCCTTGACCCAAAACTTGAATTACTTGAACTGACAGCGGGTTTGCGCCAGTCCGAAGGCAAGCGAATACTGGTACTGAATCTGGCTAATGACGATGTGCCAACGCATAAGTTCAACGTCATGGAATTCATCGACCGCAGGCCTGAATTCATGTGGAATGGCCTGGTGGAATTGGCGGAGTTTTTACTGCCATCTTCCCCCAATGATAATAACCCCATATTCCGCGCCAAGGCCGCCGAGATGCTTGCGGTGTGTCTTGGTGGTGAACTGCTTGAAAGCATTGCGGCAGAGCGTATTCCAACATTGAGCGGTGCCATAAAGCGCATTTTCAGTGCGCCTGAAACTCTCAAAAATTGGTTCTACGATACCGAGCAACGCGCCGGTGATTTTGGTTGCGAACCACTGGAGCAATCGGCGGTAACGCTGGCAGCATTGGCGAACAACACCAACACGCTTGAAGACTTCCAACGTTATCAGAGTAACGCTACCAGCGTGTTGACCAAGTTTAGAGGCGGGATCATTGATCGCGTAGCTAACGGCGCTGGTGATTGGACGCCTGAAGACCTGCGTCAGCCGGGATGCACGCTTTACATTCGCGTTCCTTATGAAGAGATGGGCGTGTACGGTGGATTCATTCGCATGGTGCTCTACACGATAATTAAGCGCTTGCGTAAAGGCGGCACTGAACAGCAAGGATTGCCTCTGACTTTCTTGCTGGATGAAGTGTCTCAGCTTGGCAATCTCGATCAAGTCGCCAACGTGGTTGAGACAGGTAGGGGCTATGGTTTGCGGGTCTGGATGATCCTTCAAGATTACGATCAGGCCAAGGCTGCTACCAGCAAACCAAATTTGATCTTGAAGACTCCAAAAGTACGACTGTTCATGAATCCAACGTTGGAAACAGCGCAGGATATGTCGGCCGAATTGGGTAAGATAAACCAGATAATTACAGGCAAAGATAGGCCGCTGGCAGAACCGTCTGAGCTGATGGGGGAGCGTTACGCAAACAGTATCATCATGCTGAGTTCCGGCTCAAAACCATTCCACCTAAGCAAGTATTTTGCGTGGCAGGAACAAGATTATGATGAGCGAACGACGGTGCCTTACATTTCTCATAGTGTCTGATGCAAGTTGCGATAGATTGTACTTAAGTCGAAATCGAATGAGGTCAGGTCAATCAAATGAAAGAAATTCGATGAGTCGTATCACGCAAGGGCGCGCGCAGTGGATAATTAGTAATGCTCAATGTTCCGTAGATGGAAATCCTAATGAGCTATCGACAGTTCCCCTGAATGAGCTGGTCCAAGCTGACGAATATCTCGGCTCGCATGATGTCGATGTGGGTTACAGGATTCATCTCCGTAACAGGATAGATCAGCTGCGGCGCGAGAGGGACGCAAGAGAACAGAAAACCACGGCTATTTGGAATTATGTGATCGTATTTTTTTGCGGACTTGGCGTTGCGCTGATTGCTATTGCGGCGGATCGTTACTGGTTTTCAGGCTGATAGAGTTTCACGCCGAGCGCGGGTTGATTGCATTCTGCTCAGCTCAATTGCGTCTGTGGCCTGATGTTTGCGTGGGCATTTCTATGACCCATTCCATCACCCGCCTTACTTTCGCGCCAACTCATTGTGACAATGGCCTGCTTATGCCTCGCGGTTGCGAGGTGATATTCTGGACGTCTGAGCCGACAGAGATTTTCAATCACGTGTGCCGCGCTGGCGCAGAGCTGGTCCAGCAGTTGCCGCAATACGCTGATACCGTCGCATCAATGATGCCAGAATAGGTGAACGCCGGGCTGAGTGGTTTTTAGGGTTAGAATGTCATTTATAGCCATATCTCGGCCCATAGCTTCGTAATCAATGTAGTAGCGCAACGTCTCTGGAATAGTGCAAGTTTGTTCGGTCATTTCTTCGGCAAAATCAGCCACGCTGTCATAGTGCCCGGCGTAATGTTCGCTGATGGCATTCTGGGCGTCTGAGATATCATTGTAATAGCTCATCAAGGCCGCTCCCAGCTTTCCGTGCTCTTCGATAAATTCAGCCACCTCAACAATGCTGTTAATGCCTTCCCATTCTGACAGGCTTATACCTTCAAAGCCTTCATAATCATGCAGGGCATGCTCTTCGACGTTCGGCATTGGTGAGCCTTTAAGCATCGCCTTGATTTCTTGTTGGATATGTTCAGTGCCTTGTGTGGCATCTATCCATCGCCCGTGCAGGATGCCGTAATTGTAAGCGGCCAAGCAGGCCATATAGATGCGGATGGTTGGTGTTGCGGTCATTTTGTTCCCCTTATTTGGTTCTAAGTTGCGGACGCAACTGACGCCTCGTGGTGAACAGTGGGGGTGAAAACGGCGCTCAAAATCGAACGGCGGGCGCAGGCAAAGCCGAGCCTCGGGAGACCGTCTATTTTGTGCTAAGTGCGCTGGGGGCGAAGCCATAAGTGATACGAATGACCGTTACCCGAATGGGCCAAGACTCACCTTTGAGGCTTGGTGCGCACAGCGCGTAGGGCGTGTGCCGCAGCGCGGTCGTCCATATTCATATTTTACGTTTCAGATTTCGTCAGCTTACCAGGATCAAACTCGATCTCGGATTCAATGGACAGTTTTTTAGTCCCGCGCCCTTTAAGTCGCCGGATTTCGTATTCGCTTAGCACTCGAAATGATTTCTGGGTCGCAAAATTCACCAGCTCCGGCCAGCTGGCAGTTTCTAACGTCAGCAGGGGAGCTTTCTGCTTCAACCAGCGCGCAAGATAGATGCGCGCAGTTTCCTCACAGGCTTGTTTGATCCGTAACTGGGTATCTGGACTGTGACGTCCATCAATTTTCGTCACTTCAATCCGCCAGTTCGGATTTTGTCTTTGGCGCGGCCAAGCTGTTTGGTGCACGAACACGTCGGCCTGACCGGGGGCTATGTTGAGTTTCAGTTTACGTACAATGCCAGTCTTTGGGACTGGAACAGGTTTAATCGTCATGGATTGGGTCACTCACTATCTTGTCGGTTATTCTTATTGAGGCATGCGACCATCTATGGCTGCGTCATTACAAGCTGAATCATTTGCGACAAGCTCATTCTGCCGAGCCATTTCGGTCAGCAATTTTTGAATGTCACAAACACGCCAGGCAGTGATCCGTGTGCTGAGCTTTACGGGTTTTGGAAAGTGCCCTGTCTGGATGCCAAGCCACCAGGTGGACTTGGAAACAGGGAAGAGTTTTAGAACCTCTTTGAGGCGCAAAAACCCGGCTGTTGAAAGGTGTTCTTGAGGGGTGTGAGTTATCATCGTGTGTTCTCCTTGTTTTTGTTGGACACGATGCAAGACTATGGGAACGCCTGCCGAAGCACAGCGCAGCTGCGGCAGATTTAACCGCAAGTGCGGTCAAGGTAGATTGGTTGAACCGCGCAGTACGCGTTTGCTGAGGGCGAATTTATCCTGAAGGTTTCGTTCTGATAGTCCGGGAGCTTCGCCAAAATTAGCATGTACACTGTCGATTATTGCCTGCTGGTTCTGAAATTCGGAGTAAGGCTTACCCGACGGAGATTTTCCCATCAGCAGACCCAGTAATGCGCCAATTATATTGAGGTAGGCTGAGCGCTGTTTTTCGCTTATCGGTGCTCGGTGTTTCTTGGGAGCTTTGAAAGCGGCCAGTTTTTCTTTCAACGTCAGCACTTCATGAGAAAGAAAAATTTTCTCGGCGCTTTCCTTTAATTCTGACTCAGTCAATTTGATTTTATTGTTGTGTCTGTACCGCTGCGCCGCCACCCCCTCAGCAACGCTACGTGCAATAGTAGCTTCCTCCGCCAGATAATCTGTGTGGAAAGCATCCCCAAGATCTACACCGCGCGCCTCAAACCACTCAGCTAAAGTCAGAGCCTCTACATAGGTCGTTTCTGGTTGAATGATGTCATCGATATTCCTGCTTTCTACTTCGGCTGTCAAACTTCCGGTTTGCACCGCTGTCTGCAGTTTTTGTGTGAACTTCAAAGCTTTTTTGGCCAAGGCCTTTTGAAGGCCCAGGTCGTGTAGGGAATAGCTCTCTTTGCTGGTTATTTTGGTGTTAAGTTCGCCGCGCAGCCAAAGGCATTTCACAGTCAGATGCCCAGCCTCAATCAGGTTTAGATGATAAATTCCAAAGTAAGGTGCGTATACCAGATCAGGCATGACCAGTTTTCCTTTTTAGCGGAAATGCTGGCCGAACCGGCGGTAAAGAGCGAGAAGTAACTGCTTAAGTTACACTAAAATAGCGCTGCCTGTGTGACGGACTGAACACGGGCAAAGCAACGGCATCATGATTTAGCCGCGCAGGCGTTAATATAGTCAGCCCACTCCTGCATCATCACACGTCGTTCATCAAGGAACTGCGCACGGTCATAAGCGCGATCAACTTTGCTGTGCGGTTGGTGAGCCAGTTGGCGGTCAATCACCTCATGGCGGTAGCCCAACTTCTCTTTGATGGTGGACATGGCTAGTGCACGGAAACCGTGGCCAGTAGTTCGTCCTTTGTAACCCAACCGTTCGATGGCCTTCAAAATGGTATTGTTGCTCAGATGTTTTTGTGGATCGGAATAATGAGGGAAAACATATAGGCGACCAGCCGATACGGACTGCAACTCTTTGAGCCGCTCAATTACTTGCCGTGATAGCGGCACTATATGATCCCGCCGCATCTTCATCCGCTTCGCAGGTATACGCCACTCAGCTTCGTCCAGATCGAACTCGTCCCAAGTGGCTTTGATTAACTCGCCGGTTCGCACAAATGTCAGCAGCAATAATTCAGTCGCATAGAGAGTGTGAATAAAGAGTCGCGCTCTGTTGGCCCGCAAGGCTCTGACGAAATTTGGTAATTCCTCTGATTCCAGAGCCGCATAATGCGTTTTGAGTTGAGGCTTAAGCGCTTCACTCATACGGTACGTTGGGTCTGTTTCAGCTCGTCCTGTAACAATGGCGTAGCGGTAAACCCGGCCAATGTTTTGCAAGGCTCGCCGAGCAAGTTCTCCAGCACCCCGTGCTTCGATACGACGAATGACTTCTATTATATCGGGAGCTTGCAGACTATTGATTGGTTCATTCCCAATCTCGCGGAAAATATCCTTTTCGAACCTCTGGATAATGTCTCGGCCATGAGCAGGCGTCCATTGGCTCAAGTTGGTAGTGTGCCACTCGCGCGCTAACAGCTCAAAGGTATCAGCGGCTGCAAGTTTCCGTCGCCGTTTTTCTTGGCGATGGTGGACGGCAGGATTTACACCATCTCTGAGCAATCTCCTATTGAGATCGCGTCTGTCTCGAGCTTCTGCTAGACCGACTTCTGGATAGACCCCGAATGATAATCTGGGTCGCTTGCCTTCATAACGGTATTGCATGCGCCAGTATTTTGATCCCGTCGGCATCACTTCTAGGTAAAGGCCGTTGCCATCAGTCAGTTTGTAAGGCTTTACCGCAGGCTTGGCATTACGGCATTGGATTGCTGATAATTTCATGAGAGTGGAGCCATCTCCAATGGAGCAACTCTTAATATGCCACCAATTATGGCTCCAATTTTATCGGATGCTATCAAACACGGGCGGACAGTTTTAATCACTAAATGCATTGTAATACATGGAGTTTTTCTTGTCTATCGGATTATTTTGCGTGTTATGAAATGCACTAAAAATCGGAGACGGTGTCCGTTCAACTGGCATTCTAACTATTTGATTTATTGTTATTTCGGGGAACTGGTTTCTGGTAAGTGGCTCCAAGCGTGGCTCCATATTATGCAAACCCCCGCGCAGTTACCGGTTTCTCAATTTCAGGCTTGCTTTGATTTTAACATAGAGTGAAACCTGCGCTGGCTCCTAAACTCACGGATTTATTGGATCACACACTACTTTTCAAAAATATGGTATCGTGTTTTTTAGGTTTGCAAGAGTTATATATAAAGGTGTGTGATGTAGCCACCAAATGCGGTTCTATGGTCACAGTTGGTAGAATCAAACAAAAAGGACGAGCTGTGAACAATACATTAGACGGGCGCATTCATGTTATACGTGACGATGCCGCATCTGAAAACCTCCGAAACATTGTTTCACGGAGTAAATACCTTGCACCATCGGAAAGGCATTTGATCGAGCCAATGGTTCCCATTCTCGCTCAGCCAAGCCCTAATGCAGCACGACTCACAGAGTTGTTATACGGTGATGAGGTAGATGTGTATGAAGAGGTCGTGGGATGGGCCTGGGTGCAACGCCGAAAAGACAGATATGTAGGGTACTGCAAATCTGACTCTTTGAGTCAGATGGCGAAACCAAATTGTATAATAACTGCGCCGTTAGTTCATGCTTATGCCGAACCGAATTTTACTAAAACCCCGATCTCTAAACTTTATTGCGGCTCAGAAGTGAGAATAACGAGGAAATTGCCATCAGAAAGACCCAGTCAGCCGGTTATCGAGTTTGGGTATATTGAGGGCATGGGTTGGATAGAAACCTCACATGCATCTCAAATCCGTCTCAAACTGCCCGAAGCACTGTTGGTGGTGAAAAAGTTCGTTGGCACGCCTTATTTATGGGGAGGAAGAACATATGACGGCATAGACTGTTCAGGTTTGTCGCAGCTTCTTTATCACTTGATGGGTGTGTCTATCCCGCGCGATACTGATCATCAACAAGGCAGCTCTCAATTTGGTAGTATTACGGGCTTCTCTCTCTCTGAAACGAGAGCAGGGGATTTACTTTTCTTTCCCGGGCACGTGGTGATCGTAACCGAGCCCGGAAGGTGCGTACATGCTCAGGCGAGAACGATGTGTGTTAAAGAAGAAGCACTAAAGGATGTGCTTTCACGACGGGAGCAAGGTATGAAAATGGACGATGTAACCCTTAAACGACTCTCGGGCGCTGTTTAAAGTTATGAGTAGCAAGGTAGATGCTAGCGATATTGTGATGAGACAGGGACGAGCCTCTGATGCGGAGGCGATTGTTTCAGTTTTTCGTGAATATGGCAAAAAGACTTTAAAGGTTACAAAAATTCGCTCAAACTTGAGGAACTACCCATCGGTTGTTGCCTGCTGTGGAGGCAATCTTGTTGGGTTTTTGTACTGCTTAAGATTTGCACCAGACATACTGGAGATTGCAAATATTTACATTTCTAAAGAATACCGCAATCGAGGAGTTGGAAACCAACTTCTAGAGGAGCTTATGCGAGACATGCCCCAAGATTTTCGGGCACTTATTGCGGTGAACAGCAGTTTGAATAAAAGTGTGGAGCGTAAGAAACGACCCACTAATTTCTATCTTAGAAGTGGTTTTATAGTAATATTTGAGAATTCAAATACCGCAGTCTACCTTAAAGAGATATAACGTTTGGTAGAGAGTTATGTGTCTCATAAGTGTGGGGAGATTGATCAAATGGAACTGCGAATTGGCGTAGTTGCGACACTGTCAGGGCCTAGGGATAAGCTGGGTCGAGGAGTGAAAAAATCTGCAGAATTCTCCGCTGAGTCTTATCAAGACAAATTTCCTAACTCATTTTTCCAGCCAGTAATCATTGCTGTGGATGATTTTGGTACTGCGCAGGGAGCTTTACACGCTATCGAAGAGTGTATTTCGCAAGGATGTCATGCCATTATTGGGCCAGCAGACTCAGGCGCGATGTTTGAGGTGCTAAGGCGGTATGATAAAGTCTCAATTCCAATAGTATCAACGATAGCCACAGCAACTGAACTATCTGCGTTGAATAGTAAAAACTTTTTGCGTTGCACAACTCCAGATATTGAGCGGTGTGAAATTTTACTAAACCAATTGGTGCGTATGTATGGGAAAAGAACTATACGAATTTATGCTGCGACTGGAACACCAGAAAGCTATTCTCAGGCAGCAAAACGGGACTTAGAAAAAGCATCATCAAAATTGGGTTTAAACACAAAAGTTGAGGATTACTCAACCGGAAGAATATCTGTTAATTTTCCAGATAAGAAAGAACCATTCGTGATTGCAGCAGTTAGCTCTGATGGCGTTACGTTATTAAAACATTTAAGAAGTTATAACCGCAATGGCCAAGCGTTTTCTTTTGGGTCCAGTACCAGTTGGTTAACCACTATTTCTGCAGGAACAATAGTAGTATGCGATCTTGACCGAGACGATGTTAACTTGCGCATCCGGGATGACCTAGACAAGTTTCTTGAAAAGAATAGTTCCGAATTAGACCCTTCACTAACGACTAAAAATGCAGTTTTTATTTTGGCATCTGGGGCTAACACGTACATGGCAGATATGGGGGCTAGTGATATCTCAGCATTTAGACAGCGGTATTTGCAGGTTCTGAAAGAAGAGCACCACCGGGGTCTATTTGGTAATGTAAAATTTTCAGAACATGGCGAGATGCTAGGATATGAGCAAATATCGCTACTAAGAGTGGTAGGTAAATCCAATGGAATGACTTTCACTCAGCTTGATCGCAAAGAAAAACCCTTGAAGTATAACGACAAACGTTTCCGTAAATTTTTCTGGAAAGCGTTTGTTTTTACAGGAACGATAGCAAGTATCATCGGGCTGGGGGTTGCGTTCGTATTAGCCAAATAGTTTGGTATTTTGCCAGGGGGCGGTATTTGAATAGCGAGTAAGGCTCTGCTGTGCGTAAGAGCGTCCACCACTTATAAGGCTCCAAACTCACACGCAACTGACACGCAACCGCCTCAAGGAACGCATCGATGGCTGCGGTTGCCTTGAAAAGTGAAAAGATATGACGGATCGAAGGGCGCATAGATTTCAGTTGTGCTGACATCTGGCATCTTATGGCCAAGCTGCGCGGCGGTTTCCCATGCCGGAACACTGCTCTTGCGCAGCCAACGCGGTGCACCATGATACTGAACAACGGCGTCACAGGGGCTCGCTAAGCGATGCTCTCTAATCCAAGGTTTAGACTGGCTGGGTCAAGGGTATTGGTCTGAAGATCAGCGGGACCCAGATATCATGCTCAAGCATAGCAAACAGGACATAAAACACCCATAGGTTGCAAATTGTCACTATATCCACTCACCCTCTTAATGATAGGAAAGCCACTCGAGATTCGAGTTTATAACTGGCGCTCATGTCTTAAGCTTTGGAAATACCCCCGACACTGTATAGGGAATTCAGGTATTTTAGGGGAGGGTTTGCCAACCTTAGTGCGGCACCTTCCGCCGCGATAAACGACACTGAAGGTGGTTGAGTTTAGCTCGTGTTAATCCTTCATTAATAAAAACACCCACAAGTTGTGTTGTCTGAGGGGCAAAAATATGCAACGAATTCAAACAAAGCATGCTACCTGTAACGTAGAAGAAATTACCGGACCAGGTGACTTGATTCGTCTTTGGTTCGCGACTGAGGAGATGCGAGGTGTATGTGCAGACGATTTCGAAGAAGATTGTCGTCTTGAACCCTTCCGGGACAAGTTGTCTACACAGCAGATTAGCCTAGCGCATTCGATAATTAAAATGCGCGTGACGAAATTGCAGCACGTTCTTGACAAGCTCAGCATGTGGAAATCGGCGTATGGACCAGGCATAGACGAGACCCTTGAGAGTACCGGGGATATTTATACGTTCATGGCGATGTCGGCGATGGAAGATTTACGGGCTCTCATAGGGCGCGAGGTACTGTCTTGACGCCACTTTTTGCTCGCGTTCCTTTCAAAAGTGTTTCAGGTTGCGCGGTTCCATTCGAAGCGTGAACACCCCAGCCGCCTCTAGGCATTGAAGTAGGAATGCGGCCGAGAAGGTTCCCTGATCGATCCGTTTTCGAAGGTCGGTGTCAGATATGGTTATACCGTTCGCATACAACCTCGCAGACAACTCCTTCAAACCAATTCCTTTCTGCTTCAGCTGCTCACTTAGCAAGTGGGCGGCTCGTGCAACGTATTCGTTCTGGTTGCTCATATTGTGGTCTCACAATCGCTAACTGCGCATTATTGGACTAGAACCGTTTTTGCGCCGCTAAAACGAACCATCAAATTTGTCGAGTATGGTACAGGCCATTATCCGGGCTATTCAAATCGTTTTGCAGCAAACTCATCGTTAGAAGATCACTTTCGCCGCCTTTTGTTACCGGCTCCGACGATCATCGTGGCGAGTAATACAAGTCCAGCGGCCAGAACGAATGGAGCGCCGGGAAAATACAGGTCCGGCTCCCGTGTATAGTGCCCGAAAGTTTTAGACATGAGGAAAGGACCAATGATGGCCGCTCCGCTATAGATGCTTGCAATAGCCCCTTGCAGCTCACCTTGTGAATTATCGGGTGTGGAACGCGTCATCAAGGCTTGCATGGTTGGTACAGAGAATTCGCAAAAACTAGCTACGATTATGCCAGCATAAATTGCGATTGGCCCGGCAGCTTGTGCCAGTATCAAGAAGCCAAAAATGCCTAATATAAGACCAATCCAAAGGGTGGTTCGTTCGCCGAAACGTTTGACTGCCGGCCCAGCAATAACACCTTGCACAAGCACAATCATGACCCCGTAGGCGGCCGTCGATAGGCCAATCGCTATGGGGGTCCAGTCTACAATTTCGATTGTGAAGAATGACCAGATGCTAATATAAGATTGCTTGGAAAGCTGAATGCAGAACATGGCCGCTAAAAGTATCAAGACGCCGGGATGGCAGGCGACTGATATTAAACTGCCAAGAGGGTTTGCTCTGCTCCAATCAAACGAACGAAATTTTTCTCGGTCGAGCGTCTCGGGAAATTTTAGCCATCCAAACACACAGACGATCAATGAAAGTATGCCTGCGATGACGAATGGTATGCGGAAATTCTCATTTCCAAGGAGGCCCCCGAATATTGGACCAAAGATGAAGCCTGCCCCAAGAGCAGCGCCTGCGATACCAAACATACGGGCGCGGTCTGTTTTGCATGAAATATCTGCAATACAGGCGCTCGCAGCTGAATAGGTCGCTCCAAAAACTCCAGAAACAATCCGAGCAACAAACAGAAATGTGAGTGACGGTGCAACAGCCATTACAAAATAGTCGATGCTGAAGCCAAGCAATGACAACAACAAGACAGGCCGACGCCCAAAGCGGTCACTCAATCCGCCGATGATCGGTGCGCAAAAAAACTGCATCCCTGCATAAGTGACAAGAAGGTAACCGCTTACTTCCACAGCACGGTTATTTGGGAGATTTGAAAGTTGGGTGATCATGTCTGGCATGACCGGCAGAATTAGGCCCACACCCATCGCATCAATGAAAACAATCGAGCACACAAATATGAGCACCGATCGATTCGACTTTTTGTCTTTCAAGTTTTCACCCTAGCATAACTGGAAAATTGCCAAATAGTTGATCTCAACTCCCATGCTAGTGACGCCTGCATGTTCGGCTCGATTTGCCTACCACGCCCGCACTTTGGCAGCTCCAGCTTATTCCGGTGGGGGGTGTTGCGGAAATGTTGGTACTGATCGACTAGCCATAAATAATGCAAGGCGGTCAGTTGGGGGGGCAATAGGGGACCGCACATGAATGTAAAACGTATAGATTTTGCAATAAACTCTAAACGCCCGACACCAGTCGACCTTATTATTGGAGCCAACATTCGCAGGGTTCGGCGAACAGCTAAACTGACCTTGGAAGATCTCGCGCGTTTAGTAGACATCAGTATGCAACAGCTTCAGAAATACGAGACTGGTACGAGTCGTGTCAGTGGTGGAATGATTGTCAAATTGGCATCTCAACTGGGTGTGCCGATCACAAATTTCTTTCCTCCTACTCAGGCTTGGAATTTCGTTCTGGGGGCCGACACGGAAGGATTAGTTGATTTACAGCGCGAGCTGATCGAGGCGGCCTCAACTCTAAGCGCGGATAAGCTTCAAGCAGTTATAGCGATGACTAAAGCTCTATCTTCATGAGTATCTCTTCGGACGTGTCTATACCATCAGCCGTATGCTGACCGGCTTTCATTTCCGAGGGATGAATGAAGGTCTCGCGAAACCAGCGATGAACTTTCTTATCAAACGCTTGTTTCAGCCAAGCTATCGCGATTTGACCTCGAGGGAGGCGTCGGATTTGCTCGGTGTATGTGAGCCAAAAACGTATAGGTGCGACTTCCGGTAAATCTAACGGCACGAGATTCTCATCTAGCTGGGCGACATAGGATGGCAATACCGCGATACCCCCGCCATTGGAGCATACTGCCATCATTACGGCGCCAGAATTCGTGACGAGTGCCATGTCGAGGATATCTCTAAATTCCCTCGATTTTGGTGCCCATCTATCCACTTGCTGAATGTAACCTTCGTGAAATATAAGTCGATGCTTATGTAATTCAAACATGCTGGATGGCTGCCCATAAGTATCCAGATATTCTGGTGCGGCAAAGAACATATAGTGCAGCACGCCAAGTTGACGCGCGATTAGTTCTTGCTTCGCGGGCTCGCTAAATTGAATGGCTATATCCGCCTCGCCACCAGCCAAATCTGGCGTGTCATCCACGACACGTAAGCGTAATTCAATTTTCGGATTATTTAAGTGAAATTTTGGTAGGCGAGGTGCAATCCAGTGCGCGCCTAACCCGTCACCGGTGGCAAGCGTGACTACTCCTCCAGCGAGTTCACCAAAATCAGCCACATCGGCCTTAATTCCGTCGGCCGCATCAGCCATTGCATCGGCATAACGAATGACTTTCACACCGGCGTCAGTCAGGCGAACACCGCGCGGTGATCTTTCTAAAAGTAATACATTTAGTGATCGCTCAAGCTCATCTATTTTCCGACTAATCGTCGGTGGTGATTCTCCTAGACACGCTGCCGCGGCGTTCATGCTGCCTAGTTCTGCAACCGTCCGAAAAATTTTTAGTTTATCCCAATCCAACCGTTTCATTGCGGTGGCCTCCAGCACCTAGATATTTGCAAGACCCCTCTCAATTATTTGGCAGCGTCAGCCGAATCTTTTTGTGGGATTATTGCTTCCATCAGAATGAAGGAAGCTTAATTTGACCATAAAATCAACCAGCAAGAGAATTTTTAGCGAAAATTCTACAATAATCGTTGATCGCACAATGATGCGAAGTCGAATGAGAGAATTTGGGCTTCGTACCGCGCGACGTGATGAACTTGGCATGGCCTTACGGCTTGGTGAGCAATTGATTGATGATTCACTTGCTGCTGAGGATGTCGTTGCTCGTGTCCACGACATCACAGGTGTAACCGCTTGGGTGGCGGGAGCTCCGATAAATGGAATATTCCTTATCATCCCGCTGTCCGTAGTTGGCGAGCAGGCTGTCCGAAATTCCAAATTTACTCCAGGCGACCCCAGTCGTCGACATTTAGCTGGGGTTGGCGAGCCATGTGGCGGTGTTTACGTCGGGGTATATGCTGGCGCGTCTAAACCGGTGCGCCGAAATATTATGTTGGCTTCGGCTACCTTGCGTACTGAGATATTTGGTCCTGTCCCATGTTTCGCCCGTGCTGCTACGGATGATGGTGCTCGGTCAATGGCAAGTCTTGGCTTCAAGCCAGCGGGATTTGGTGCGCGGGACCTCTTCGTGCAAGAAGCGATTTCTAAGCTCACGAGAACAGCGTAATGAGTACGGCACTTACAATCGGCCTTCAAGCTCTTCAGCGCCAACCTTCAGAGAGTTTGATTAAAAAATACCAAGTTCGAATGGTACGAAATCTTGATGATTTCCAGATGGCAAGTGTGGTACGGTCAATCGCCTTCATTGGTGAGCAGGCGTGTCCATACGAGGAGGAATTCGATGGCAACGATCTCACGGCGACACATCTATTGGCATTTTGCGATGGTGAGCCGATTGCGACATTGCGCTTGAGGTGGTTTGCCAGCTTTGGAAAGGTTGAGCGCGTTTGCGTAACTCCCAAGCATCGTGGATCACAGGTGGTTGCAGTCTTGTTGGCTCACGCTTTCGAATTTGCAGCCCGGAAGGGATACCGGGTGATGATCGCCCAGATCCAGGCGCGCCTGTGGCCTCTTTGGTCAAAAATACTGAACTGCCAACTGCGAGAAAGTCGGCCAAGCTTCTACTTTTCGGATTTTGAATATTTTGAAATCGAGATACCGCTGCGCTTCCATCCACACGCAATACGTAAAGACACTGATCCGCATGTGATCATTCGGCCAGAAGGGCAATGGGATCAGCCCGGTGTCTTGGATGCCTCGGTAAACCGCACTCAAGTTCATGACGAGGCCGCTTAGATATGCACGCTACAGTGTTATGTGAACTAATCCCCAGCGAGCAAATTCCGCACTTCGCGGTGTTAGATAGGATTGAAATATCCCTACTTTGCAACTCACGCCTTGAGCGCGCCCGTGGCTCAAAACAAATTGTTGCACATTACATAGGAGCTTGGCCGGCAAAGTCGAAGTTTTTGTATGGCTGTGAGGCATTAGGGTCAGAAGCAATATATGTCGCTAGTGAACCCGACAATCTTCATGCAGAGCACTTTATTGACCTTCTTCGTCACGACGGCGTCAATCAGGTGACTTTGATTGGTATTATTGATGAGCGCTGGCTTCAGGACACAATGAAGCATGCCAATGGATATGGAGTAGACCTTGAAGTGGATGACGTAGCTCTCATCGTTGTCGGTTCCAAACAGATTAGAAAGGTAGGTTAACTATGAGTGTTACAGATTCGCAAAAAATGTCTGTCTCGGCATGTTTCCTGATACATGCTTTGATTGATATGATTGAAGACGCACCTGATCTCAGTTCGGATTCCAGTAAAGAGCTTCTTACGTCGCTGCAGAATGCGCTTGCATCGGCGCTTAGGTGGCGGGCCGAACAAGCACCGGAATATGATAACGTGGCGGCTTAAATTGCGGTGG
>QIGT01000261.1 GCA_003230835.1 Gammaproteobacteria bacterium | reverse complement strand
GCGTTGGACTTCTTGGCAATGGGGGTGGCCATTACCGGCGAAGCCCGCCTTGACACAAGCCCCGCAGGTCACGCTGAGTTTACGATAATTAATCAGAGGTTCCCTAGCCTAAGGCAACCCGCGCATTACGAAACATACGTAACCAAGGTCCATCATCCCCCCACTGAGGATCTTGCCAGACATTCTGACAGCTACGGTACACTCTTTCTGGATGCGGCATCATGATCAATACCTGGCCTTTGTTGGCCGTAACCCCAGCCATACCCAGGTCAGCCCCATTTGGATTCGCAGGATAAACTTCAGTTGCATCGTAACGGCTATCTATATACTGCAAGGCAATTTGTTGCCGTTGAGCCAAGGTATCGATGTCAGACGCCGATCTGAATTCCGTGCGGCCTTCGCCATGGGCTACTGCCACTGGCATCACACTGCCTTGCATACCTTGCAGCCACGGCGAGTCCACCACCCCAACCTTCGTCAATACAGTTCGTCCTTCAAATTGCTCTGAGCGATTACGCACAAATCTAGGCCAAGACTCAGCTTGGGGAATTAGCTGATGAAGGTGAGCGAGCATTTGGCATCCATTGCAGACACCCAGCACCAAAGTATCGGCATTAAAAAAATCCTCAAACTGTCGTCTTACCTGATAATTAAACAACACACTCTTGGCCCATCCTCCGCCGCCGCCCAATACATCGCCATAAGAAAAACCACCACAAGTAACCATGGCCTGAAACTCACTAAGCTGACGTCGTTGGGTCACCAAATCACTCATATGCACATCTACACATTCAAACCCGGCAGCAGCAAAGGCAGCAGCCATTTCCATTTGCCCGTTGACCCCCTGCTCGCGCAACACTGCAATTTTTGGTTGTAGCCCAGTGTTAATAAAGGGTGCGGCTACATCTTCGCTAGGCTCAAAGGTAAGTGATGCGGACAAACCTGGATCGAGGTGACTAGGCTTGTCGATAGCTGCATATTCCTCATCAGCACATTGTTCGTTGTCACGTAATCTTTGTAGTGTAAAACTGGTCGCTGCCCAGGTTTTTTGCAACTCTGCACGGTTCGAAGAAAAGATTGTCACATCACCGTGGTTAAGGTTAATGAGCTCATCACTACGGACCTTACCTATCACCTTAGCCTGGCAAGATACGCTGCTAAGAAAGCACTCTACCTGCTCATCTGCAATCTGCACTACCACACCAATTTCTTCGTTAAACAAATACTCCAACACACCCACACCAGCATCGATATATAGATCGAACCCACAACGACCTGCAAATGCCATCTCCAAAAGTGTGGTAATCAATCCACCATCTGAACGGTCGTGCATAGCCAGAAGGTAGTGCTCTCGCTTAGCTTGCAGCAGGTAATCTAAGAGATCTCGTAACGCTTGAGGGGACTCTACATCTGGTGCTTGATCGCCTAACTGTTGATAAACCTGGGCCAAAGCACTCGCTCCCATGCGTAGCTGGCCAAAATCTAACAACACCAATTTACTGTTTTGCACGGGCTGAAGCTGAGGCGTAAGAGTGAGTCGAACATCAGTTACCGGTGCGAAAGCGGTAACGATGAGGCTCATCGGTGACACAACGTTTTTTTCTACTCCATCAGTACGCCAGCGGGTTTGCATCGACAACGAGTCTTTTCCTACAGGAATTGCAATACCCAAGGCAGGACAAAACTCCTCTCCTACAGCAGTCACCGCATCAAACAAACTTTGGTCTTCGATATCTGTACCTGCAGCAGCCATCCAATTGGCCGACAAAACAACTCGATCTATACTTTCGATATCTGCACACACAAGATTGGTGAGAGACTCAGCCACTGCCATACGCGCCGAAGCAGCAGGTGATATTAATGCTAGTGGGCTGCGTTCACCGATGGCAAATGCTTCGCCGGCAAAGCTTCGATAACCTCGAATGGTCACAGCAGCATCCGCTACCGGGGTTTGCCACGGTCCTATCATAGGCTGGCACGCCACCAGCCCAGTAATCGAGCGATCACCAATAGTGATTAGAAATTGCTTGCTGGCCACAACAGGAAAGTGCAATACCCTGTTAATAGCTTGCACCAGATCAATTTTAGAAAGATCCAGAGCCGCGTTGGACAATGGTTGGCGAGTAAATTGCCGCTGCATTTTAGGCGGCTTTCCCAACAACACATCTAGAGGCATTTGCACGGCATGATTATCAAATTGCCGGTCATACACTTGTAGCAAGCCGTCCGCAGTAGACTCACCTACCACCGCATAAGGACAACGTTCGCGTTCACATATTTGCTTGAACACCTCAACACAATGCGAATCAACACCCATAACATAACGCTCTTGCGCTTCGTTACACCATATCTCCAACGGCGACATACCCATGTCGACGTTAGGCACGTCTCGTAATCGAAAAGACCCTCCAGCGTTGGCATCATGGACTAACTCGGGTAACGCATTAGACAACCCACCTGCACCGACATCATGAATCAGACGGATAGGATTTGATTCGCCCAGCGCACAGCAAGCGTCAATGACTTCTTGGCAACGACGCTCCATTTCTGGATTGCCACGTTGAACTGAAGCAAAATCAAGCTCCGAGGCACTACTACCACTGGCCACACTAGAGGCTGCACTGCCACCTAAACCAATAAGCATGGCTGGCCCTCCCAGTACAACTAATGCGGTACCCGCAGGAAAGTCTTTAGAGTGCACGTGTTCACCACGAACAGAACCTACACCGCCGGCAATCATTATGGGCTTGTGATAACCGCGCAACTGACCATTTATGCGCATTTCGAAAGTGCGAAAGTAGCCGCTAATTGCCGGGCGTCCAAACTCGTTATTAAAACTGGCGCCACCGATCGGTCCTTGCAACATAATATCCAATGCAGATGCCATATGATCGGGCTTACCGGTAGGTATTTCCCAAGGTTGCGTAAACCCCGGAATATTCAGATGTGAGGTGGTAAAGCCGGTTAAACCGGCTTTCGGTTTAGATCCCCTTCCCACTGCGCCTTCATCTCTAATTTCACCACCGGAGCCAGTTGCTGCACCCGCAAACGGGGCTATCGCTGTGGGGTGATTATGGGTCTCAACTTTCATTAGAATGTGAATGTCTTCTTGGTGGTAACGATAAGCTTGTGAGTCGCCATCAACCCACAAGCGCTCATCCTGCGAACCTTCAATCACCGCCGCGTTGTCACTGTAAGCACTCAACACACCGCGTCCATTTATCTGCTTGTGTGTATTGCGAATCATGCCGAATAGAGATTTACTTTGTACTACACCGTCTACCGACCACTCGGCGTTGAATATTTTGTGCCGACAATGTTCTGAATTAGCTTGCGCGAACATCATCAGCTCGACATCTGTTGGGTCTCGTTGCATCTGCATGTAAGAGACACAAAGATATTCTATTTCCTCATCTGACAACGCCAAGCCGAGGGATATATTGGCTTGTTCCAGAGCCGCACGACCTTGCGCTAACAATCCAATATTACGTAACGGTTTGGGTGCATGCTGTGCAAAGGTGTTCGAAAAATCTTCGTGCTCGGAATAGCTTTGAGTCATGCGATCGTGTAAGTGATCTAAGTTGATTTGTAATGCAGTAACACCCGCATCTTCAGAAACAAACCACCGAACACCACGCTCAACACGCTCAACTTTATCCAAACCACAGATGGCAAAGATATCTGTGGCCTTACTTGACCAGGGTGAAATAGTGCCACTGCGCGGCATCACCGTCACCACCCGAAAACCATGACTGGTGGGTAAGTTTTGATCGGGCCCATAGTCCAACAAGCTGTTCACGCGCTCCATCTCCGAGCCCGTCAATTGAGCATGCAGCTTTAATGTGTGAACATATTCCGCATAACATATCTGCGGTAGGTGTTTTTGTACTTTTGATAGGGCGAAGGTACTTAACGCCGGTTTACCAGGTACAACGAGGATGTTGGCGAGATTCAAAACAACTCCGGTTTCACTTATGTCCGTTCTTTTGTTTGGCAGCAAAGAAGCGTTTGGCGGCAAAGAAATCGCGGATCAATGCACTACAGTCGCTAGACAACACATCGTACTCAACTTCCACGCGGTGATTTAGCCATTCACTATTTAGCACGGGATGACTAACGATGGCCCCAGACTTCGGCTCCAAGGCACCAATAACCAACCTTTGTATACGCGCATGAACCAACGCACCCGCACACATCATGCAGGGCTCTAAGGTCACGTATAACGTGGTTTGCGGTAGGCGATAGTTTTGCAACGCTAGCCCAGCTTGGCGAAGCGCCTGAATTTCTGCGTGGGCGGTCGCATCTTGACTAGAGATAGGCTGATTGAAACCCTCACCTACCATCTGGTCAGCCCGCACCAATACCGCCCCTACGGGTACCTCACCAAGTTGCTGGGCTTTGTTTGCCAATGTCAGTGCATGCGCCATCCAACGCTGATCAACCTCTCGATTCACACCTTCACGCCGCTAAATTCCTAATCATTCCCACTCAATGGTCGCCGGTGGCTTGCTTGAAATGTCATAAACTACTCGAGATATAGAATCTATCTCATTGATTATTCTATTAGAAACCAACTCAATAAACTCGTAAGGTAGTCGAGCACTGCGAGCTGTCATGAAATCGATGGTTTCTACTGCACGCAGCGCAATGACGTGCTCATAACGGCGGGCATCCCCCACTACGCCTACAGAACTCACCGGCAGATAGACTGCAAAGGCCTGGCTTACCTTGTCGTATAAGTCTGCTTTGCGCAGCTCTTCAATGAAAATAAAGTCAGCTTGGCGCAGCACTTGGGCATAAGTTGCCTTCACTTCACCAAGGATGCGCACGCCAAGACCCGGGCCCGGAAACGGATGCCTAAACACTAACGAGTGTGGCAACCCCAAGTGCAAACCAATTTTACGCACTTCATCTTTAAACAATTCGCGTAAGGGTTCCACCAAGCCCAAAGCCATACGTTCAGGCAATCCACCGACATTGTGATGAGACTTAATCACATGAGCCTTACCGTATTTTGATGCCGCCGACTCTATGACATCTGGGTAGATGGTGCCTTGCGCCAACCACTTTACGCCTTCAATCTTCTTGGCTTCTCGATCGAACACATCAATAAACGTTGCGCCAATAATCTTGCGCTTAGTTTCCGGGTCTTCAACCCCTTTTAGTTTGTCTAAGAACTCGTCTTGCGCCGCAACAGTGATGACTTTCAACGGTAAGGTGTTGCCCACTCCAGATTCGGCTGAAAAGGCCGCTTCTACCTCTGCTCGCTCTTCATGTCTAAGCAAACCATTGTCGACAAATATGCAGGTCAGCTGGTCATCGATGGCGCGGGCGAGCAAGGCAGCAACCACTGATGAGTCTACCCCCCCTGACAAGCCCAGGATGACTTGATCATCACCCACTTGTTGGCGAACCCGGGTAATCGCGTCGTCTACAATGTTGGCCGGCGTCCACTTACCATCACAACCACATATGTCCTTAGCAAAACGTTGCAACAACATACCGCCACTTTGTGTATGGGTCACCTCAGGGTGGAATTGAACCCCATATAAGTGACGATCAGGATCTTCCATAGCCGCTATGGGAGCGCTGGAAGTTTGTGCAGTGACGACAAAACCTGCGGGAACATGCATAACTTTGTCGCCGTGGCTCATCCATACATCGACACCATCACAATTGCTGAAATCTAGCGCACTGAGCAACTCACTACGCACAACCTGATGAATTTTTGCATGCCCAAATTCTCGCTGGTCGGAGGTTTGTACCTCTCCCTGCAACTGGGCGGCCATGGCTTGCATGCCATAACAGATACCCAGGACAGGTACGCCGAGCTGCAATAAGTTAGTCGGAATTCTCGCTGTTTGCCCGTCTGTTACAGACTCGGGTCCGCCAGAGAGAATGATGCCATGGGGCGCGAACTCACGTACAAATTCTTCGGTTATGTCAAATGGATAGATCTCACAAAACACCCCACACTCACGTATACGCCGAGCGATAAGTTGGGTGTATTGCGAACCAAAGTCGACTATCAGCAATCGCTGATCATGGATGTTGTTCACAGTTTTTACGACTAGCTCACTGGGTAATTGGGGGCTTCTTTGGTAATCGTGACGTCATGAACATGTGATTCCGACATGGAAGCACCCGTCACTTTCACAAATTCTGGTTGCGATCTCATGGTCGCGATATCGCCACTACCCGTAAGCCCCATGGATGCTCTTAAACCACCCATCAACTGATGAACAATCGGGCTAACAGGGCCGCGATAGGGTACTCGCCCTTCGATTCCTTCTGGTACCAGCTTACGACCATCACCTTCTACTTCTTGAAAATAGCGATCGCTGGAACCATTATTTTGCGACATAGCACCCAGTGAACCCATGCCACGGTAGGATTTGTATGTTCGACCTTGGTACAACTCAACCTCTCCAGGCGCTTCATCGGTACCCGCGAGCAATCCACCCACCATGATGCAACTTGCCCCGGCAGCAATCGCCTTCGCCAAGTCACCTGAATAGCGAATGCCTCCGTCTGCTATGACTGGAATATTCTCATCCTCCGCCGCCCGACTGGCTTCAGAAATGGCGGTGATTTGAGGTACGCCAATGCCGGTAACAATTCGAGTGGTGCAAATGGAACCCGGACCCATACCTACCTTAATGGCATCAACCCCGGCATCGATCAATGCTTTCGCGCCGTCGTAAGTCGCCACATTGCCACCGATAATATTTAAGCTTGGAAAACTCTGTTTGATCCAAGCAATGCGATTTAGCACCCCTTGATGATGACCATGGCTGGTATCAACAACAATCACATCTACACCTGCCTCGACTAGCGCCGCGACACGCTCATCGGTCTCATCACTGGTGCCTACACTGGCGCCAACCCTGAGTTGACCCAAACTGTCCTTACAAGCCGTAGGAAAGGCTTGCGCCTTTACAATGTCTTTAACTGTCACCATGCCGGTGAGTTCGAATGCTTCATTCACCAACAACACTTTTTCGATTCGATACTCGTGCAACATGCCAGTTATTTCAGCGAAACTGGTGCCTTCCTTAGCTGTAACCAGCCGATCTTTGGTTGTCATGACGTCCTTAACCAAGGCGTCGTTACGTTGTTCAAAGCGAACATCACGGCTCGTAATAATACCGACTAAGCGATTACCTTCCACCACTGGTACACCTGAAATGCCATGATTTTGGGTGACTGTAAATAGCTGGGATATGGTTTGTTCTGGACCGATGGTGACTGGGTCTCGAATGATCCCGGTTTCATATTTCTTTACCGCTCGCACCTGTTTAGCTTGTTGCTCAATGTCCATATTCTTATGCACAATTCCGATGCCACCCTCTTGCGCGACAGCGATTGCCAAGCGCGATTCCGTCACCGTATCCATCGCAGAGGAAACCAACGGAATGTTCAGTTCAATATCACGAGTCAAGCGCGTATGCAGCGAGACTTCTGAGGGCAAGACTTGGGAGTAGGCAGGTAGAAGGAGAACGTCGTCGAAGGTGAGTGCGTCGTTTGCAATACGCAGCATTTGGGACCCCACAAAAGCAGGATTCTACACAACCCCCTTCTCTATGTAAATTGGCAGTTATGTAAATTGGGGGTTATGTAAATTGCGGCTTATGCGAATTAGATGTGCGCTACAATAGCCTGCATGACCCAGTTTGCCCAACCCCGTCGAGACAAACAGGTTTTATCGGTCACCGATCTAAACCGGCAAGCCAGAATCACCATTGAGGAGCAGTTCCATCAGGTGTGGGTTCTCGGCGAACTTTCGAATTTTGCCAAACCGCGGTCAGGTCATTGGTACTTCACTCTAAAAGATGATCGGGCCCAAGTGCGGTGTGCAATGTTCACAAATCGGAATCGTAGCGTCCAACTACAACCTGCAGACGGTCATTTAGTGATTGTCAGAGGCCGCGTCAGCCTTTATGAAGGCCGCGGCGATTTCCAGATTATTGTTGATCATATGGAAGCCGCAGGAGAAGGTGCACTACGCCAAGCCTTTGATCGATTGAAAGTGAAGTTGAGCGACGAAGGCCTGTTTGACCCAGAGCGTAAACACCCATTACCCACATTCCCAACCCATTGTGCCGTGGTTTCATCTCTGACGGGTGCGGCTCTTAAAGACGTATTGGCCGTATGGCAACGTAGATTTCCAAGTTTGCGTGTCACAGTCATACCGAGTGCAGTACAAGGAGAAGCGGCTGAAGGTCAATTGCTTGAAGCCATTTCTGCCGCGGATGCTTTGCACCCGGATGTACTCTTACTCACCCGCGGCGGCGGCAGCTTAGAAGACCTGTGGCCATTTAATTTAGAAAGTGTGGCTCGAGCTTTGGCTCGATGTAAGGCGCCTACCGTGTCTGCTATCGGCCACGAAATAGACACCACCATATGCGACTACGTCGCAGACCTGCGTGCACCCACACCTTCTGTAGCAGCGGAATTGATCACCCCAAATAGAGACGAGGTGATTGCAACCGTCATGCACCATCACGCCAACCTTAGGCGCAGTTGGCGCCAGTTACTGGCGCACTTGCGCCTACATGTAACCAACTTGAAGTTACAAGTAGCCAGCCCAAGACACATTTTGGAGCAAGCCGCACAAACAACAGACGATGTCGCGCAACGTATGCGTTTATCGATGGCCCACAAAATTCAGCTTTTAGTTTCCCAGACCAACCATTTCTCGCAACAACTGAGCAACTTGGGACCCCAAGCCCAAATGGCTAAAGCAAGTGATCGCGTGGCGCATCAGGACGAGAAACTACGTTCTGCCATGAGGCGAGCATTACATCAGCACCAAGAAACCCTGCGGGTCACCGCACGAATGTTAGAAAACTTAAGCCCCCTACCCACCATAGCCCGTGGCTATGCCATTTCCATGAGTTCAAGTCGCACGGTGTTAACCTCAACCAGCCAAGTCACGACAGGACAAGATATCGTCACCTATCTGCGTGATGGTGCTTTCAACAGTACAGTGACCAAAGTAAAACCGGGTGAAAAATTATGACGCATAAGTTGCCGCTAGTTTTGATGGCCTTTGTCGGGCTGCTTGCGCCCGGTTCAAGTTGGGCAGCAACCACCAGTGATACTGTACCCGGCGGAGTTTACGCTTGGGTAGCGCCACCACACGCGACGAATTTACGCTTCAACGACCAACAAGTGCTGGTCGTGAATGGCGTGGCTTTAGTAGGAATCCCCATGAGCTACAAGCCAGGTCCAGCGCAAATCTCTTATGTCTTAGAGACCAGTGATGCCGACAACATTTTACAGCACCATTTCAGCGTCGACTCAAAACAATACACCGAACAACACATCACTATTAAAAACCAAGCCTTGGTCGACCCACCGGCGCAAACCCTGGCACGCATCAATGCAGAATCGCGACGTCAACGTGGGTTGTATCGAGCATACAACCCTGCACAAGACTTGAGCACCGGATTTATAAAACCCCTGCAAGGCATTACGACAAGTTTGTTTGGTCATCGGAGATTCTTCAATGGCAAGCCGAAAAGTCCTCACAGTGGCTTAGATATCGCAGCAGATGCTGGCACCCCTATCGCAGCAGCGGGCAATGCCATCGTAAGACTAGCAAACGATCTTTACTTCAACGGCAACACTATCTTTTTAGATCACGGCCACGGCCTCATCACCATGTACTGCCACATGAATAAGTTGTTGGTTAACGAAGGTGATCAGATCCAACAGGGCCAGATCATTGGCCTGGTCGGCGCTACTGGCCGAGCCACGGGTCCCCACTTACATTGGTCCGTCAGCCTTAACGGCAATCGGGTTGACCCTGAAATGTTCATGCGCAAACTCAACACCGTGACATTGGCATCGAAAGACTTTTAACTTATAGCTTACTTGGATTTGCGGTGCTTGATCGCCCTGCCACGACGGGCTTTTTGTCGCGACGTTAGCTTGTTTTTCTTTCCTGCGAATGGGTTTTGCGCGTCCCTCAATTCGATTTTTACCGGGTTGCCCACCAAATTGAGCGCTTCCCGAAAACCATTTTCTAAATAACGTCGGTAGCTTGCCGGCAGCGAATCTAACTGATTTCCATGCACAACAATTCGTGGTGGATGTTTACCCGCGCGGGTCGCGACTTTAACCTTAATCTGACGCCCGCGTATGGAGGGGGCAGGATGCACTTCAACCAAATTTCTGACCAGTCTTGTCAGCATTGAAGTTGACACATCAAACTCACCCGCCGCATACACCTCATTCACAATACCGAACAAATGCCCTACGCCTGTACCATGCAACGCTGAGATTCGATAGGTAGGCACCCATGGAACAAAGGCCAATCGTCTGTCGACAGTCTTCTTCACCCGATCGCGCTGATCTTCGCTTAACCCATCCCACTTATTAATCGCCACAACCATAGCCGCACCAGCATCCAGCGCGTACTGCAATACGTGCAGGTCTTGCTCAACAACGCCCTCGTTGGCATCAATAACCAAGATCACCACATGGGCTCTTTGCATCGCCTGCAAGGCTTTAACAATTGAAAATTTCTCGGTCACCTCATCAACCTTGCCCTTGCGTCGCACCCCCGCGGTATCGATCATGACGTAGTCAACGCCATCGCGCTGAAAGGGTATATCAATGGCGTCTTTGGTGGTTCCTGGCATATCGAAGACCACTTGACGTTCTTCACCAATCAGACGATTCACCAAAGTAGATTTGCCGACATTGGGTCGCCCGATGACTGCCACTCTAACCCCCGGAAGTTCTTCTAAGGGCGTTTGCTCCCCCAACAACCCTTGTGTCTCAAGCGCAGCAATTAGAGCTTCCTCCAAAGCATGAATACCACGACTATGGCTTGCAGATATCAGCAAAGGATTGTCAAAACCAAAACGCGCAAACTCTGCATTGATTTGATCTGCGTTGACGCCATCGATTTTGTTGATTACTGGGATATAAGAAACATTCTCACGCCGCAAATAGGTGACCACATCATGGTCTGCAGTAGTGATACCTTCGCGCCCATCAAGTAAAAGAACGACGATATCGGCTTCAGCAACCGCCAATTGCGTTTGCTGGGTCAACGCCTTGGCTAGAATATGCTCGCCAAATAAACCACCCGTATCGATCAGCGTAATGGCGTGGTCTAACAGCTCACAGCTTGCATAACGACGATCTCGGGTAAGTCCAGGCACATCTGCGACCAATGCATCCCGACTTCTTGTCAGCTTGTTAAAAAGTGTTGATTTACCGACATTGGGACGGCCAACCAACGCCACTGTGGGATACATGAAACCCTACTTCAACTCTATATTCAGGGCGTGCAGGCCGCCAGAATTTCCAACCACAAACAGCGTTGTATCCACGACCAGCATGCTACTGCGAATACCGTCACCATCTAGCTTACGACGCCCCAAAAGACGCCCGTCTCGCTGGGCAATGACATGGAGGTATCCCTCTTCATCACCGACCACTAGATAGTTTGAAAAGGCGATGGGCGGACTGAGTTTGCGCCGTTTAAAACTCTCTTGGGTCCACACCACTTCACCTGTCTGTTGGTCGATGGCGGAGATGATATCTTCATCATCGACCACATATATTTGCCCGAAACCTTCGGCCAAATCTAGGTGACTCGAGATATTCTTCTCCCAACGAGGTCGACCATCTCTTTTAGATAAACCTTTTACTCGACCTTGATAAGCCGCTATGAATACTGCCGTACCACTTACTAACGGCCGGGTATCCACATCGACAATTCTATCTAGTTCCGAACGACCTTCTGGCAGCATTACTCTGTGTTCCCAGATCGGTTCTCCATTCTGCGTACGTAGTGCGATAATTTTACCGTTCGCAAAACCGGCATAAACAATGTCGTCTTGGACAACTGGTGAGCTGGTGCCGCGCAGAGTAAGAATGGGTACTTGATTATCGTAAGTCCAACGAACAGTGCCGTCTTGCTGATCAAGAGCGACCAGGCGACCATCGATTGTTTGGGTATACACTGAGCCATCGCGCACGACCGGGACACTTAAAACCTCACTTCCCAAGTTGGCAGTCCAGGCATCACTTCCATCTCCGATGTTAAGGGCAATGACTTCGCCATTGGTAGTACCCAACAGTACTAATCCACCGCCAACACCAACCCCACCGCTGACAAAACTGGGATCCGTTCGATCCATAATGTTAAAAAAGGACCAAATACTCCGATCTTCAACCAGCGCATCTGATTGCCAAATTCGTTTGCCGGTAAATCTGTCGCGGGCCTCAACAATGCCGTAACCGTCGGCCGCAACCACGCGATCTGCCACTACCGCCGGGGACAAGCGTAGGTACTTTTGACCCAAACCTTGGCCGATAGAAGCTTTCCAATGCCTGTCTAGCTTGATCTCATGTTCAAATTTTATCAGCTCAGCAGGCGCAGTAAGGTCTTCTGATGCGTCATCGCCGTCTACCCACGGCAGCCAGCTAAACCAACTACAGCCCGACAGCAGAAGTACCCCAGCACTAAGTACGAGCCATCTGTTCAAATCTCTAATCATCGGATTGCTCAATCCTCTTGCTCGATACCATCACTGGAAGAACCCTCACTGTCGTCGGAGGTTATTTCTGGGTCAACTTCCGCCGATATTTTTCCCGCTTCGTTGAGGGTCTCTTCTGCTTCACGAAGGGCGTCCTCAAGATTGTCGCTGAGTTGGACATATTGATCAGCAAATGGTGCCGTGTTCTGAGCCTTCATTTGCAGAATCGGGCGCTGATCGCCTGTAACTAAACTACTGATGGCTGCCTGGTAAGACTCATGCGCCAATTTAACTTCGCCTCGTGAGGCATGAATATCGCCCTTGGTCTCCAGTACCCAAGACTTGTAACCTGAATTCCCCACTGCATTGAGGGTTTTCAGAGCAACATCTGGTCTATCGAGGGCTCTTTGCACCTTGGCCAAACGGATGCGTGCTAAATCTGTTAACAACTCGTCATCGGCTGCCTCAACAGCTTGCTGCAATAATTTTTCTGCCGCAGAGTAATCACCATCTGCAGCAGCTGCTTGTGCTTGATGGAACAAGGCAAAGACATAATATGCGCTGCCACCGTGAGCTTGTGCGAGGTTGTCCAGTTGCGCAGACTTAGCCTCTGTGTCTGCATCGGTGAACGCAACGTAGGCTCGAGAGGCGTCAAATACCTGCTCTGTTGAATATCCGCCATACCAACGGAAGCCAACGATACCCAATACAGTCACCACCACGGCTACCATCACTAACGTGCCGTGCTCACCCCACCAAGACTTCATTTTCTCGATTTGTTCTTCTTCGCTCAAGTATTCAGACAACCTTCACCTCACTGCCGGGGTTAAAACCGGCTATTCTGTCACATCTGCGTCTGCACTGTGCACCAACACGTGTTGCACCAGACTGTTTCTATCCACTCGTTCTTGCACGCCAGTAGCCATGTGCTTTAGCGTTATAAAATCTTCCTCTCGCTCTTGCTGACCAATGATCAGGGCCCAATTTGCGTCACATCCATCCGCCCTTTTTAGCTGCTTCTTCAAATTGCCACCACCCATGTGGACCCTTACCGCAATTTTCTGTGTTGCGCGCAACTGTTGCGCTATTTCACTCGCAAAAGCCAAATACTGTGATTGCGTGTAGCACAGATAAATATCTACGGCAGATTTTACTGGCTCGCGATGAACGCTTTCATGCAGCAAGACCACGCGATCTACACCCATACCAAAGCCTGCAGCAGGCATCGCCTTACCGCCCAATTGCTGCACTAGGCCATCGTAGCGTCCACCACCACAGATCGTTCCTTGAGAACCGAGATCATCGGTAATCCATTCAAACACGGTATGTGCATAATAATCCAAGCCTCGAACCAGATTCGGATTGACGACATAACCCACGCCTAGCTCATCAAGCAGAGTGCGTAAGGTATTGAAGTGGACGTGGCCAGCTTCATCAACAAAATCTGTTAACTGCGGCGCCTGGGTCAGCAATGCTTGAGTGGCGTTATTTTTGCTATCTAGAATGCGTAACGGGTTAGTCAGCAAGCGGCGTTGACTGTCCTCATCTAACTGCTTCGCCAGCGGCGTAAGATACTCTACTAACGCTGTGCGATAGGCCGCACGCGCATCGCTCGAACCCAAAGTATTGATCTCGAGACGAACATGGTTTGTTAGCCCAAGAACTTGCCAGCAGTGCGCACCTATGGCGATTAGTTCCGCATCAACATCCGGGCCCGCAAAACCGAAAGCTTCCGCCCCAACCTGAGAGAACTGCCGGTAGCGACCACGTTGAGGCTTTTCATAACGAAACATAGAGCCAGTGTAGAATACACGTTGAGTCTGGTTGTACAGGAGGCCATTTTCTTGGAGGGCTCGAACACAGCCTGCAGTACCCTCGGGTCGCAGGCTTAAACTATCGCCATCACGATCGGCTAGGGTATACATTTCTTTTTCGACAATATCGGTAGATTCGCCAACACCACGTGCAAACAGCTCAGTAAATTCCAATAGGGGCAGCTGTACTTCCTCATAGGCAAATTGTCGCAAGGTCATGCATAAGCGATCTTCAACGTAACGCCAACGTCGTGCTTCCGCAGGCAGCACATCACGCATACCTCTGACCGCTTGTACCATTAAACCCTACCTAGAAAAGCGGGCTTACTGCCCGAGCACCAATTTCGCAACGTTGTTACGCGTGTGCGGCGTCAACGCCACAGTTTCGTGATTAAATTGCAGAATTGCACCCGGTGCGTAACCTAACAAAACACGAAACGGACCTTGGCCGATAAACTCTAAGCTTTGGCCGGCCATACCCAGTTCACCCACCAATGTTCGGCCATCTGAATGTTTTATTTCCACCCAACAATCTTCGGTAAACTTTATTTTGAGACGTTCCTGGCCATGTGGGGTAAGCCGACGGGCACCAGACACGAGAGGTTCAGCTAGGTTTACCTGCGCTAGCTGAGCTATCTGTGCTATCTGAGCACTCGCTTGATCAGAAGATGGTGGCCTTGTGGTGAGTGGAAGCGTGTTTGCATCACCAACGCTGGCCATTTGGATGGCTTCGACTACCTCGATGTTTTCGCCTTCTGTACGCCTTATTATATCAACCCCTACTTGGTTCTCTATCTCTAACCCTGCCGGTTGCGTTTCAATACTTTCAGCATCACTACCACTAAAAATTATCAACGCTAGAACGAAAATAAAAATCCCAGCGAGCAGCCCAATACCAATCTTCAGATGTTCGTTTTTCAGGTGAAACAATTTCACATGGCCCAGCGCATTTTCTACTTCGGGTTCAGCCTCACTGTCTATAGCATTCTCAAAGGTTAAAGCTGCAACTAAAGGATCGGGGTCTAATTCAAGCAGCTTTGCATACGCTCTAACGTAGCCACGGATGAAAACATGTGCGGGTAACTTTTCACGATTCCCAATTTCGATGGCTTCGACAACGGCTACCGGAAGATTCAGAGCCTCCGCCACCTCACGGCGCGTAACACCAATAGCTTCCCGTGCAGCTGCCAGAATACTTCCCGGCGCACTGGCGTCTATTTCTGCGTTTGACATCTTGCCGCCTGTTCTGGAAACAAGTTGTTCAACGCAAGACTGTAGCTGGCAAGATCATCAGCTTCTTCAGTGGCGGTACTGAGTTTCACACCCAGACACAGACCGCGCGCGCTAGGGCGGCGACTGAATTTGTTATAGCGCTCATAGTAGCGCTTGGCCTGGGCGAATTGATCGACATCAAAAGCTATTTGTGCCAGCTCCAAGTTTGAGCGCAGTTGGCTTGAGTTTAACTCTGCAGATCTATCGAAGGCTTTTTTTGCCTCGGGAATTTTGTCTACTTTAAGATAGGCTAAGCCCAAATTTTCGAAGGCTTGGGGACGCGCATGATAGCTGGTGTCATCGACCAATTTGATTAATGGTTTAAGGGCCTCTTCGTAACGACCACGAGCATACAAAAAACTCCCATAGTTGTTCAGTGCTTGTGCATTGCGCGGATCAAATTTCAAAGCTTTCACATAATGCTGTTCGGCCAACGCATACTCTGCCATAGAATGAAACACTACCGCACTTAACACATGGCCCTCGACACTCTTTGCATCAATCTCCAGCGCTCGCTCTAGTACAGGACGTGCTCGTGCAAAATTGCGTTGTTCTAAGTATCCACGCGCCAAGTCGAGTTGTGCCTTCACCCTTCTTTCTTTCGATGCTGGACCCGGCAAACCGCCAGACATTTCGGTGATACAACCACTTAACACTAAACACACGACTAGCATCATCGATACCTGCAAAGACCATCGGCGCGGTGCCGAGCACAATTTACTCAATATGCGAAGCTGATACATGGCAAGTCCTTGTCAACATCATGTGTTTGAAACCATCTCATACAAACTATCTTGGCCAATTTTTGCAGACTGTTCATCTGCAGATTTAACCCGCGCTAAGTATCGAGTTTTACGTTTGGTTCGATCTTGCACCTGACCGACCAATTGACCGCACGCAGCATCAATATCAGCGCCGCGGGTAGTACGCAGCATGGTGGCATATCCTTGCTTCATGAGGTAGGTCTGGAAACTCCAAATATCTTTCTTAGTAGAACGTTCGTATCCTGAAGCTGGAAATGGATTAAACGGAATAAGGTTGATCTTACACCTCACATCGTGCAACAGCTTAGCCAACGCAACCGCGTGCTCATGTTGATCGTTTATGCCTGCGATCAAAGTATATTCAATAACCAACTTGCGTTGTTTGCCTAATTTATCCACATATTCACGACAGGCAGCGAGAAGTTCATTGATTGGATACTTTCGATTTAGAGGAACCAACTGATCACGCAACTCATCAGTTGGTGCATGTAGGGATATCGCCAACGAAACATCTGTTACTTCCGCCAGTTTATAGATGGCGGGAACAACCCCTGCGGTGCTGATGGTTACCCGTCTTTTAGACAAACCAAAGGCGAGGTCTTCCATCATTATATTACTGGCAGTAATCGCCGCATCGAAGTTGAGCAACGGCTCACCCATGCCCATAAATACAATATTAGTGACTTTCTCACCACGATCTGCGAGTTTACGATTCGCCAAAATCAGTTGGCCAACAATGGTTGCAGCGCTAAGATTACCACTGAAGCCCTGTTTTCCAGTGGAACAGAAGCTGCAATCTAGGATGCAGCCTATCTGTGATGAAATGCATAGAGTGTTTCGTCCTTTGTCAGGAATAACTACCGATTCGACAAAGTTGTTGTCGCCAACATCAAGTGCCCACTTACAAGTGCCGTCTTTAGATTCCTTAAATGTCTCAACCCGGGGCAGATCAAAGCAGGTATTTTGTTGCAGCCATTCGCGCATGCTTTTAGGCAAATCGGTCATAGCGGCAAAATCAGTTCGACCTTGGTGATAAACCCATTTCATGAGTTGACGCCCACGATATTTTTGTAGCCCTTGTTGTTCAAACAAGGCCTCCATTTTGGGACGATCGAGCCCGTATAAGTTAACTAATTCGCTCACAATATATCCGTGATGAAGCTATCGGTTGTGGATTTCGTCGTCATTAAAGAAATACGCAATCTCCCGCGCCGCTGATTCTGGCGCATCCGAACCGTGCACTGAATTTGCATCGATAGATTGCGCGAAGTCTGCCCGAATGGTACCCGGTGCTGCCTCAACTGGATTGGTCGCACCCATGAGTCTTCGATTAGTCGCGATGGCATCTTCGCCTTCTAAAACTTGCACGACTACGGGGCCGGAACGCATGTAATCACAAAGGTCTTGATAGAACGGTTTACCTTCATGTTCAGCGTAAAAACCGCCAGCCTGCTGTTCGGAAAGCCTCAACATCTTTGACGCAATGATCTGCAAACCACTCTTTTCGAATCGAGAATAGATTTCTCCAATCAGATTTCTCGATACCGCATCTGGTTTTAGGATGGAAAGCGTACGCTGTACTGCCATTTTTATCTCCGTAAGCAAGCGCCAACTTAAATCAAGCTCGCGCTATGTGGTTAATTTTAAAGGATTTCCCAGCTCTTACCTGGTATTCGCGGCGGCTTTCATAGCCACCAGCGGGCGCATATTATACGCGTGCTTATGGTCCGCGCAATCGGCTCACAACCTCACAAATTCGACCCGCAGCGATTTCAATGTCTTCGCTGGTGGTGAAACGCCCAAAACTAAAGCGCAACGAGGCATGGGCAACGGCTGGTGGCACGCCGATCGCCTGCAACACATAAGACGGCTCGAGCGACGCCGATGTGCAAGCTGAGCCACTAGAGACCGCTATTTGATCCAATGCCAACAGTAGAGTTTCGCCATCAACACCACCAAAGCCTAGATTCACTATGGAGGTCAGGTTGAAGTCTGGGTGACTGTTTACACTGATATCAGGTAGCTGTAACACATGTCGTAAGAACTGCGCACGCAACGATGAAAGATGAACCTGCTCTTCATGCATGTGTTGGTGAATAATTTCTGCCGCTTCACCCAGCCCAACAATTTGATGGGTGGCTAAGGTACCCGACCGCAAGCCCATCTCATGCCCCCCACCATGAATCAAAGGCGTCATTTTCAGCGGCGGTTCGCGACGCACGTATAAAAAACCCATGCCCTTAGGTCCGTAAATCTTGTGGGCAGACACAGACAACAGGTCGATGTTCATCGAGTTCACATCGATTTCGAGCTTGCCATAGCTTTGCGCGGCGTCTACATGAAAAGACACACCTGCTGTCTTACAAACCTGCCCGATCGCCCTAATATCATTGATGCTGCCAAGTTCGTTGTTAACGTGCATGAGCGAAACCAACAGCGTATCCGGGCGTATCTCCGCGCTGACTTGGTCCGCTTCAACGCGACCATGAGCATCTGGTTGCAAATAAGTCACTTCGCAACCTACTGTTTCTAAATAGGCACAGGTATCTAATACGGCCTTATGCTCAATAGCACTGGTGATGATATGGCGTCGTTCTGGATTGGATAGCGCCAGCCCCTTAATGGCCAGATTATCAGATTCTGTCGCTCCCGAGGTCCAAATGATCTCCCTAGGGTCCGCTTGTATCACCTGGGCTACTTGCACGCGGGCAGCCTCAACGGCTTCTTGCGCTTGCCACCCATAGGCGTGGGAAAGAGATGCAGGGTTGCCAAAGTTGCCGTGAACCATCAAGCAGCGACCCATTTTTTGGGCTACACGCGGATCAACAGGCGTGGTGGCAGCATAATCTAAATAGATGGGATCAAGCACAGTACCGAGCCGTTAAGAATCGATTGTTGTGGCTGCGATTCGCGCAGACTCATCGCTTACCAACCGCCGTTGGCGCGCTGCCACACCACGAATGCATTCTCGCTGCATCAAGTTGGCAAGACTGATATCTTGTAGAAAATCGTCAATTTGGGAAGACAAATCCACCCACAAGTCATGGGTCAGGCACATGTGCCCTTCTTGGCAGTTGGCGCTGCCACTAC
>QIGT01000402.1 GCA_003230835.1 Gammaproteobacteria bacterium | reverse complement strand
ATGGATGGCAGTGCCGCGCCGTTTATCTATTTAATCAACACGGTTGGTATTGTTGAGCAAGATGCGGCAAAAGAGTTTATACGTGTGAAGCGCGAGATTACCGTGAGCCAAGGGGATGCCAATGCAACCTTGAGCCCATATGCTGGATTTAAAGCAGGTTATACGTTTGTAGCAGATCACCCAGTTTACAATCGATGCCCAAAATATGCAGAACTAGATTTCGCCGATACCTCGTATGTTGATGAAGTCAGTCGTGCTCGGTCGTTTGGATTGACTAAAGAACTCGAACAAGCCCAAGCGATTAACAAGTGTTTGGGTTCGAGCCTAGAAAATGCAGTAGGCATCGATGACTTCGCGGTCATAAATGAAGATGGTTTGCGTTACCAAGATGAATTCGTAAAACACAAATTGCTAGATGTTATCGGTGATTTGTACCTGCTTGGACGGCCCATTCTCGGTGCTTTTAATGGTTTTATGTCTGGGCATGCGTTAAATAACAAGCTGGCGCGTGCGCTGTTGCGTTGTGAAGATGCATGGGAGATTGCGACTTTTGAAGCCACTGCTAATCAACCGTATCGAGAACCTATTCTACAACCCGCTGCAGAGACGGTCTCGCAGTCGAGATAGTTCATATCACTGTGGATCAATGTTGTTGCCGCTAAAGCGAACGGCTTCTTCGTACATGGTGGTTAGAAACTGACGTAGGGCAATTTGTGCTTGGTCCGCTGGCATGAGTTTCTGTTGTTCCATAACCGCCGCCATATCTTTAATTGAACGCCTACCGTCTATCAATGACATGATGAAGCTGTGAATTCGGGTGGTTGTGATTTGTTGTTGGAATCCTGGTTCTAAAGGTACAGGGTGATTATCCGCAACTAGCCATTGCGGAAAGTTCTGTGGTTTTATACGCGGCAGTTGGGACACCGGTCCGGGCCAACGAGCAACTTGTGTATAAGTCATTTCCACTCGACGATTGCGACTGGCCGGTGATTGCAAATAGGGTAGTTCAATGTCACCACAACTAACTATTTCGAACTTGAGTTGTTGGCTAAGCTCAGAAAATTCTTCGCTTGTAAGCCGCTGGCCCGGGTCGGTACCTTGAAAAGCCATAGAGCCGTGATTGAGCCAAATACCGCCGGGTTTCAGTAAACTAGCCACTGTCTCCATGAGAGTATTGACGCCTGCGTCGAGTACATCCACCAACCATGGGGTAACCACCAAATCGAAACTGCTCACCCGAAAGGGCGGGCGTAACGCATCCGCACACACAAACTTTAAGCCGGGTTCTTTTTCTCGACCCTGGGGTAGGGACAAGACTCTGGAAATGGCTGCTAGCTCGCTATTTAGAGGGGCAATAGGAAATTCAGTAAAGGCGACTTTCTCACCCCTAGTGACAGCGTCCCCAATCAAGCAAAGTAGCGGGTTTGTATCTAATGCCCAGGTGGTTTCACAATTTAGGTGTTGGTGTAAATCGTATGCGAGTCGACCGGCGCCGCAACCTAATACCAACATACGTTTAACTGACGTTTTGATGACTGGTTTCAGTACGTCGCCTAAGTGGGCTATGACCTGAGTGTTTTCGACATCACCCCAATGCCAGTCTCGAAGAATGTTTTGGCTATATGTAGATATACCGTGATGGCTGGATAGGCGAGTTTTTAAGGCAAGGTAAGTCTCACGCGCTCTTACTTGGCCAACCTGCAACGGCTCCAGAATTGTACGTAGCTCGTGTGCGTGATCTTGGTAGGCAGCTTGTAAGTGTTGCAACCGTTTGCGCGTACTGACAAGGTCGGGTGGCTGCTTGGGCTGGGTTAAACGAATTTGCTCTTCAAGATTCGCCATCGCCATGTTCAATCGATTGCGCCAGTCTAATAGGGCAGTGTCCGGTTCTGTGTATAAAAATGGGATACGACCCAGGCGCGGATAGCTTACCTTGCACGCGTTGCAGGTTAGAGCTTCATCTAACGGCTTGTCGCACTCTGGGCAAACCAAAAATACCATGAACAAATCCTTGAATTCATGCGTGTCATTCAGTGTAACACCGCTGTGCCAGTCACTATTTTTGGCGGTTCTAAATTGTACCGTTTACGATGGGCTCAAAGGCAGTCAGGCTATCCTGCAGTGCGGCATTGCCTAAACCATGACCCGGTAAAACCGTGCCAAAGTTGTTTTCCTCACCATGCAGAGCCATATAGTTTAGAACTATGGTTTCGGCCAATAGGTTAACGTTGTTTGCAGCGGGGGAGCTGGCAGTTTCCACCGAGCCATCGGATCTCATGTAGCCAAGTTGTTGGTGTATGGCTTGTTCTTCGGTTGATCCACCGATCAAAGCTGGCCGACCGTTGGGACTATAAACAAGGAAAAATGTTGCAGCGGTTTGTTGATTGTCACTGACCCACTCGCCTTTGCCGCGACCGTCTACCGTGTCGTCGATCACGCCGTTAGATGATAGAGAACCATCAGACATCACATACATCATTAAAGGTACACCGATAATGGCGGCGTATTCTAAAGTAGCCCCCATGCACTGACCAGCGCGAAAATCTTTCACTTCGCCTTCAGCTCTGCGGCCACCGTGATAGTCATAGCCACCCATCTCAATGGTACCGGCGCCAGCAAAGCCGTTCATCACCATTTTCATCACTGACGCGGTTTTTTGAAATTCGCGACCATCTCGATCACCGGCATTAAATTCTGCATCATTAAAAATGCCGCCACCGCCGACGATATCTGGATCAGCACCAGGACCGATGCTGTTAGGGTCACCAAATCTATCAGCCAGATTTGCACTCTTGAGATAACCACATTTAACCAAGTCCTCAACCACGTCCTGTGGATGGATAACTGGGTCGCCACCTATACTGATGGCATTGAGTTTCTGTTCGCTGATTCGATAGATCGACTCCATCACCAATACCGCATCTTGTTGAGCCAGCACAACGGTGAGATCACCAACGTCGACTAAACCAGTCACGTCGCTGGGACGATCGACCTTGGTGGGACGTATGGTCAGATCAATCATGGATAAGGGTGCCAAGGAGTTACCGCCAGAGTCGGTGTTTTCTGAGCCCACCAGGGTGAGCAGTTCACCATCAGACCCGGCCCTCGCGATACCATACATAGGGTTGTGTGGGTTGTTGCCTGTATCGTTTTCTGAGCGTGCTGGGATAACGGCGCCGTTAATATTCGCAGCAGTGGCTGGACTGATCCGAGTCATGATGCCACGCAGAAAAGCACTATCAGAATGGAAGGCGAGCCCTAAGGTGGTATCGACGAAATCGTTTGTTTGCGTGTCTGGGTTGACGATTGAAGGGATCATGTCGCCAGGCAAACCCTGTCGTTCGTAACCCGCAGTCGTCAGAAAATCGAGTTGGCCACCTTGTTGGCCGACCAATACGTTTGAACCTGCTTGACTCGATCCTCCGGCCAAATCAAAAGCAATAAAGGGAATCTTTCCTGCCCCTTGGGATCGGATATTGCAATTTTGCAATGTATCGTTGGCGATTAAATCCGCCAGGTCAGGTGAGAGCGCAGCCTGCACACCGTTAGGCAACAGCATTGAGGTTGAACCCAATACCCCTGCAGCGCCCATAATAAATCCTTGAGCTAGAAACTCTCGTCGAGTACGCGGCCGGGGGTGGTCCACATGGCAAATGGGATCGTCGTAGTTGCGTTTTCTTTTCTTAAGCATTGTGTGGCTCTCTATTGAATCATTACTGCAGCGCTACCGATGACGGATGCACATGCTGCTTTTACGATATTTTCTGATCGATCCGTGCAATCACCATTTGGACAAGGCAATAAATTTTGAATCAGGGAATCAACTTCAGCACGAACCAAGGCGATGTCTGGTTGGGTACTAATACCACTGCCAATCATATTGATTATTAGGGGGTTGATGACAAGGTCAGTATCCACGAACGCCGTGGTTGGGTCAGCGGCAAAGTCTAACCCTGGAAAGTAATCGGTTCTGGCGCTGGTATCGTCAACCAGTGCCGAACAATACACAATCGCCAGTTGCGTAACACCCATCTGCTGAGAAGAGATGAAGCCGTTGATGTTGGGTGCGATAGGTAATGCTTGGCGAACTTCCATGAAGGTCGAAGCTACCACGGTATTGTCTATCGGTATGCCTGTCATGCGTGACATGGTGGCGTTTATTTCGGCGAAGTCGCGTACGCCAAAATCAGGGCCCAGCGGTAATTCTGGTGGCGGAGGAGGCGCTATAGGGTCCGCCTCAACGAATACGTTTGTTTCGCTACCTAATCGTTCGAAGGTTAGGAAGAACTCATCAAGCATTGGCCCTTTTTCTAACGGGATAACAGCGCCCAAGGTTGATAGGTCTTGTCTGCCATTGACATACTGTGCGTCATTCAAGGTGGTATTCAAACTAGCAAATGACTGGCCTACAAGCACCTCTCGACCATTGAGGCCCAGACGGAGTCCTTCCAGGTCAATACTACCCGGGGTAGTTGTGCCGTCCAAGATGACGAAGAACGGTTCGTCGAATAAATAACTAAAAGAGTCGAATTGGCTCACTTCGAATACAACATATGCATCTGTGATACCAATGTGATCGCTGATGTTAAACAGTAAAAAGTACTTTTCTCCCACACCCACATCGAAATTCTGTGCGATCTGTTCTGCGGTGAGCGCTCGATTGTGTATAGCCAGTAGGCGAATAATGCCAGCCCAGCGGTTGTTGTTGTCCACTTCGCTACCCAGTGCCAGGGCGAAAGTGTCGTCCCAGTCCGATAACAAGCCACCAGGAACCGAATCGAGTCCTGCGACGTTCGCACCATTTACAAATATTTGGCGCCCATTTACAGGGTCATAGGTGAGGACAGTGTGCTGTAGTGTCGCTTGTAACGTTTCGTCAGCATCTGGTGTAGATAGCTGCGGCTCCCCGTTTTGATCTGTTTGATCCGAGCGATTGAAAGCATCGTAGTTATACAATGTTTGGCCGAGCATGAAGTTACGTGTCGTCGAGCCACCCGAATAAGACACAATACGGGCAGGACCGTCTTGGGTGACATTGCCTGGAGCAACCCATACTTCGATACTGTACTCACCGGTGGCGGTAATCAGGTCGGTTAATTTGGCGCTCGCGGTGGTTGAGCCCTGAGCTTTGCCATTGATAAACTGTATGCCAAAACCGCCAACCCAATCGTAAGCGCCGCTCAAAGTAAGATTGAGAGAGGGTTCAATTCCGCTGGTGTCGAAGGCGGTATTGCCGCTACCTGTTCTGAACTCGTACAGCGCGATGGCGTTGGCTTCATGTCGCCCACCAGCAGAGGAGCTAATACCCTCGGGTAAGGTGAGTGCCATCGATGTCACCAGGTCAGGATCTACCTCGGTCGGTGATATTGATGCTGAAAATGCTGTAACTGCATTTTCCATAGTGGTCGCGTTGGATGCACAGTCGTCCCAGCAGTTATGGAACTCGTCACGTAAGCGCAGTACAAAGCGAGAGTTTGCAGGCGTTTCTAAATCTATTCGGGTTTGGGCGGCTAGATAGGAACTGTCCGCGTCGTCGCTGGCGAAAAATGGGCTTTGTGGAATAGCGGCCGCTTCGGTATGACAATCTGAGCAGTACTGGGTCAGTAGTGGCCACACGGTAGTTCCAAATAAAGAAGAGTCGGCAGGGAAATTCTTGCTCGCGCCTGGAGCTTGCAACATAGGCGCTTCGAGTTGTACTTCTGTACCCGTACCTCCAAGCGTATCGCCAGCCCAGTTTTCGATATACGACTGCAGAATATCCCCACAGGCATTGTCGCTAGTAAGCCAACAGTTATGGCCGCCACGTACTATATTGACCATGATGGAGGAACCAGGGTCGGTCAAATCTATAACATCGTTGGCTGCAGCGAAGGCTAAATTGATGTCGTCAGAGCGAACAAAGCGAGGCGACTGTGTTTCGTTGTGACATGCTCCGCAGCGATTGTTCGCTACCAAGTTGTTCCACACGAAGAGTTGAAAAGCCTGTACATCAGCGGTCGCGGGTGCTGGACCCGTATAGTTGCTGACGTCTGGCGTAGTCGTGATTGGATTTTCCGAAGTAGCTGCGCCACTGCCGCTACCGCAAGCGTGCAACAGGAAGGTTATGCAAATTAAGCCAAGTGCTGTAGAAAAATTGGTCGTCTTCATATTGTGAGTCTCCACCCTAATCACCCATGCAATACACTGCGGATTCCGCAAATGTATTCCGCAAATTGAAGCCGCCACTTTGTAGTGAGTTCACCATAGTCGTTACCTGAGCACGGTCTGAATTGTCTTGAGGTGGTCGTAAGCATACATTTTCGAATACCTTTTCGACTTGGCATTGCGCAAAGGCTTGGGAGTGCGCTAGCTCTCTACCCATCGACTTAGCGCCGCTGTCAGAAGCAGGTAGGCTTCCATCCCAGCCAAGAAGCTGATTAGGGCCCGCACGCCAATAATTGATCCAGCTTTCATCTGGGGTGATGAAACCATGTTCGAAATTGAGGTTGTTGTTGTAGTATTTGGCTTCCACACGACTTCCTGTGTCTGGGTCTAGTTGGCCATTGGCATTGAAATTGATTCGGCCGTTGTCACCATCAGGATCATTCATTACATCGTATTCGTAATCGTAGTAAGCGTAGGCTTGTGAAAGACCGTCCATACCGTTATGGCAACCTATACAATTATTTAGGAAGACGCGGCTGTCACCACCAGGGCTGCGAGAGACATCCTGGCGTACGCGATCTGGAATGCGTGTTACGTCGTGAACCTGTTCCAGGTCACGGCACATATGGTTAATCAGAGTAAAGCGAAACATCGCTCTGTTAGTGCCATCAATAAAAAATGACTTTGCGGCTGCTCGGGTGGTTATGACGCCGGCAGTTGCCCCAGCGGGCACACCCGTCGTGCCAGACTGGGTTCCAGCTAGAAGTACGGCTTGTAGATCTGCACCTTGCGCCTCAAGCACTTCATAGTGAGCATTGGAGGTTGGGCTGTAGGCCGGAACCCCGGGTCCTGAGCCGGTGTACAGAATGTCGCCAGACAAAATTTCTCTGAAATCTACGTCGTCGCGGATGATACCTATGACCGTCGCTGTATAGTCATTAAGGTCAACGAAAATGCTTTGATCTCGGTTTGTCCAAGGCGCAACAAAATTCTTTAGGGTGACGCTATAGAATTCTGGCGCGAGGGTGGCTATTAAAGCAGCACCTATCGCGTCATTTAAATCTATCCGGTCCCGCATATCCGTCAGTACGGTTGCATCTGGATGCACTCCGGCGATACGGTCGTGAATTCGTTTGGCTTGGTCTGTTGAATCTGCATGTGCGGCTAATCCAAACAGCAGTAATACAGCCAAACATAGGCCATTTATCACGCACTTAGTGGCAGTGTACAGAACGCTGCATTGCTGAATCGGACGAAAATGCCGAAACAGACGAGCCAACGTGTGCTGCACGGATACTAAAAGCATTATGAGTTACTCCACAAGTTTTGAGCTCGACATGATCTCGTGGGATCGAGATCGAGCACCCAATCGCCCCTGATCCGTTAGGGTGCGCTTAACGTGTATAGAATCCGAAAAACTCGAAGGAGAAACTGTGAACGATTTCTCTTTTTGAAGATAACAGGTAGAAAAACTGTCAAGTTGACTTTCAACAGGCCGTGCTGTGATGAGCGTCACATATTGTTGTGACCACCTTGTGAAAAAATACTGGTCATATGTAAGTGGGTTAAGAGGTTTGCTTTGAGCTTAGGTGTTTGTCGAACTGTCGTCGTTACAACGGGCCTAATGGCATTAATCGGCTGCGGCAGTGGCAGCAGTTCTGGTAACAGTGGTGGTGGGCTCGGTTCAGGTCAGTCTCCTGACCCTGTGGTTCTAGATTTTCCCATTGCCTACGTGCAACGTCCTCTACTTACGGATGACCAAGGTGATCTCCTCAGTACGCAAGTACGACAAGCAACAGGTTTCTTCCCAGGTGCTGAACTTTTTATCCGCGACAGAGCCTCACCCAGCGCCGCAGAAACATCTTTGACCTTCGGAATTTTTGCCGATGATGAAGAGGGCAATCCACCACTTTACGACGTGAAAGATCTCGCTGTTTCTTATGATGGCCAGCAGATAGCATTTGCCATGCGTGCACCTGAAGATCCAGATTTGGACGATGAAGATCAGCCAACTTGGAATATTTGGTTGTATGATCGATCGATTGGTACCGTCACACGAGTGATTGCATCGGAAATCGTGGCAGAGGATGGTGAGGACATCGCGCCAAAATTCCTGCCTGATGGCCGGATTCTATTTTCATCCACTCGCCAGCGTTTGGCTAAGGCGATTTTGTTGGATGAGGGTAAACCCCAATTTTCAGCCTTGGATGAAGATCGAAGAGCGCCGGCGCTAACCCTGCATGTGATGGTGAGTGATGGCAGTGACATACAACAAATCAGTTATAACGCCAGTTCAGATTTAGATCCGGCGGTGTTGAGTGATGGTCGGATTGTGTATTCACGCTGGGACAACGTGGCTGGTCGCGACAGAATCAGCCTGTATCGGGCTAACCCAGATGGTACGGAAATGGAATTGTTGTACGGCGTGCATAGCCACGACACTGGTCCCGACGGCCAGATGATAGAATTTGTAGAGTCTACTGAGCTTCCAGATGGACGACTTTTAGTCATGATGCGACCGTCTGGCACACAAACACGAATGGGTGCCTTGCCGGTTGCCATAGATATCACTAATTATGTTGAACATGACCAGCCCACTTTCTCAAATGCTGGATTGCTCGCGGATGCCCAGGAAGTATTGATTGATGGTGACCTGAATCTGGATGACGATACGCCAGCTTTACAAGGGCGCTATGCCTACATCTCGCCATTATTTGATGGCACCGACAGGCTTATCGTTGCGTGGAGCCAGTGTCGTTTACGTGATACCACAACAGACCCGTTAGCCCCGGTCATCGTTCCGTGCACGGCTGCGAATTTGGCTGATCCAGTAATGGTCGAAGCTGATCCTCTATATGGCGTGTGGATGCACGATGTGGTTGAAGATACTCAGCAGCCAATTGTGCTTGGGCAAGAAGGCTTGGCTTACTCTGAAGTAGTCATTCTAGAAGATCGTGTGAGTCCGCCAGTTATTCTAGACCGAACAGCAGGTATAGACCTGGATGCGGATCTGGTGGGTGAATCTGTAGGTGTACTGCACATTCGTAATGTCTATGATTTTGATGGAACCTCGATTGCTGATATGGCAGTGTTGAGCGACCCAGCGGCCAGTGTTGCGGCAGATCGGCCGGCTAGGTTTATACGCATTGTGAAGTCAGTGTCGATTCCCGATGACGATATTGTCGATCTAGATGGTACAGCCTTTGGGCGATCGCAAGCTCAACTCATGCGTGAAGTGATTGGTTATGCAGCAGTTGAGCCTGATGGCTCTGTCAAAGTTAAAGTGCCGGCTAACATCGCCTTTTGGGTAGATGTTCTCGATGCTAATGGGCGACGTATAACGCCGCGACACAACAATTGGATGCAGTTGCGGCCAGGTGAAGAAATGCAATGTATTGGTTGCCATACACCGACCAGTGAGCTTCCCCATGGTCGTCGCGATGCCCAGGCACCTTCAACTAACCTAGGTGCGGCGGTAGACGGTTCACCATTCCCTAATACAGAGCCGGCTCTATTCGCCAATGCTGGCGAGACCATGGCTGAAGTTATCACGCGGATAAATAGCATTCCAGATCCAACAGTGGACTTGCGTTATGACGATCTGTGGACTGATCCCAATGTGCGTGCCAAAGACGCTTCCTTCGCGTACGACTACGCCGATCTGTCGACAGTTCCTCCTGTAGATGCGGGTTGCGTGAATAATTGGATCGCAGCCTGTCGAATCACCGTACATTTTCCGCAGCACATTCACCCTATATGGGCGGTCGATCGTCGTATCTTTGATGTGGATGGCATAACCGTGTTGTCGGATGATACTTGTATCTCATGCCACAATATTGTTGACGACGCAGGTGCGGCTATGGAGCCTGTTGCGCAACTCGATTTGTCTGACGGCGTTAGTGCTGACCAAGCAGATCACTTAAAGAGCTATAGAGAATTGTTGTTCAACGACAACGAGCAAAGACTACTTGATGGTGCGCTACAAGATCTTCTTGTACAAGAAACGGATGCCAATGGCGACCCTGTCTTTGAAGTGGATGCCAACGGCGACCTGATACTCGATATCGATGGGAACCCGATTCCGGTCATGGTTTTGGTCAATGTAATCCCATCGTTATCGACTGTGGGTGCACTGGCTTCGCCTAGATTCTTTGAGCTATTTGGTGCGGGTGGCAGTCATGCTGATCGTTTAACGCCAGTTGAACTCAAGTTGATCTCCGAGTGGATCGATGTTGGAGGACAGTACTACAACGACCCCTTTGCCGTCCCACCTTAAGGGTGGCAGGAATTTAGGTGCGGTAAAAAGGATATTCGGCACATGATGGAAACTAGAAACGTAATTGGCTTAACGACACTTGGCATTTTGCTATGTCTTGTCGTGCAGCCCGTATTTGCTTGGTCTTTATTTGAACGATACCAGCCGCAAGTATTGGTATCTGATGCATATATCGAACTCAGAACAGGACCCGGACGTGGCTTTCCGATCTTTTATGTGGCAGGTCAAGGCGATGAAATTACCATCCTAAAAAGAAAAACCGATTGGTTTAAGGTGCGAACGCCGCGAGATAAAGAAGGATGGGTTCATCTCAGTGAAATGCAGCACACCCTTGATTTGGAAGGGGAGGTGATTAATTTTGGTGAGTTGGACCAGGGTGACTTTAGTCATCGACGTTGGGAGATGGGTTTTAACGGCGGCGATTTCGGTGGGGCTAACTCACTAACCGCGTACGTCGGATTCGCGCTGACGCCGAACATTACTTTTCAGCTTGAAGGCACGCAGATACTTGGGGAGTTTTCCGATGGTGTGATGGCGTCCGCAAACATATTGATGTATCCGTTCCCGAAGTGGCGCCTGTCACCTTATTTCACCATCGGCACGGGCATAATTACAACCAAGCCGCATTCCACCATCGTCCAAGCAGAGGATCGCGATGACGAGATTGCGCATGCCGGGATAGGGGCTAACCTCTACCTGAGTGATCGCTTTATGCTGAGAATGGAATACAAACGCCACACGGTGTTTACGAGTCGGGAAGACAACGAAGAGATAAATCAATGGAAAGCAGGCTTCAGTATATTTTTCTAGAATCCAATCACTGGTGGAAACGCACGGTATGCATTCTACTGCTCATGCTCAGCGCAAATGTGGCCTTGGCCGCACAACCTGAAGAGCTTGAATTAGAGCCGCTGGTTGTGAGAGAACCTCCAACCCGTGAGGTTGATATTGACCAGCTCGATAGCGAAGACTTCGAGATTGGTGTCTACGGTGGGATCATGCAAATCGAAGATTTTGGCTCAGATACCGTGACCGGTATCCGCGTGGCTTACCATGTTACTGAAGATTTTTTCGTCGAAGCTGCCTATGCTCAAACAACCTTAGGCCAAACCAGTTTCGAGCTGCTCAGCGGCGGGGCACCGTTGCTGACAGATGTAGAACGTGACATGACCTACTACAACGTCTCCATTGGGTGGAACATCTTTCCCGGGGAGGTCTTTGTTGGCAGTCGCTGGGCGTTTAAGGGCAGCATGTATGTGATTGCAGGTGCAGGCAGCACCGAATTCGGCGGTGACAATTTGTTTACCATCAATGCCGGTGTGGGTTATCGCTTGATCATCACTGACTGGTTAGCGCTACATATCGACGTGCGAGACCATTATTTCGAGTCAGACCTACTCGGCACAATGGAAGGTAAGCACAATTTTGAGTTCAGTGGCGGCTTGACCGTATTTTTCTAAGGGTGTAATTCGTGGTAACTATGAGCAAATATCGCAACATATATAAAGTGTCAGTGCTGTGCACAATGTTATTGTTCACGATGCTAGCAAGTGGTTGTAGTAGCTTTGAAATTAAACCTTGGGTCACCCCGTTTGAACGCAATAACCTAGCTGATCCGATCATGAGCTTCAGTCGCGACCCAATTTCAGCTGCCTATCTGCATCATGTTTATGACGCCAGAGAAGGTGCTCGTGGTGCGGCTGGTGGAGCTGGCGGCGGCTGTGGTTGTAACTAACGTGAAAGCCTCCGGTGGTGTCGATAAACGCGCCACAAATATATTGTCATTGCGCATGCTTGTGTTGGTGATTGCAGGCGTTATCGTCTCCATTTTTTTCAGCTATTCAAGCTCTGCCGCAATCTTACCCGAAGATCGTTCGGATATTATGTATCATGGTTATGAAGGCGGTGGTTTAGAGGTCGTTGGCCCGTCTGTGTTGGTCCGAAAAGGCTTCAAAGACAAAGTATCGGTGTGGGCTAACTACTATGTCGATATGATTACCAGTGCCTCCATTGATGTGGTGGCTACGGCATCGCAATACACTGAAGAGCGAAAAGAGAAAAGTATTGGGTTTGACTACCTCCATGGCAAAACATTCATGGGCATGTCCTACACAAATTCGGAAGAGTCAGATTATTCTGCCCAAGCTGCGCGCATTGCAATAAGTCAAGATTTCTTCGGAGATTTAACGACGCTAGGAATTAGCTATGCACGCGGTTCTGACACGGTGCGACGCAACGGTGATGATGTATTCGAAGCAGAAACAGAGCGCCAGATCTATCGGGTCGATATTTCCCAAGTCATCACGAAAAATTTGATTATCAATATCAACTATGAAAGCGTTACTGACGAAGGTTTCCTGAATAACCCCTATCGTCAGGTGCGTTTTGTAGACCCTTCTGTGAATCGCGGCTTTAGTTATGAACTTGAGGTGTATCCTCGAACTCGCACCAGCTCAGCTCAAGCCATTCGTGCTATGTATTTCTTGCCTTACCGCGCCGCACTAAAACTAGAATATCGAAACTATAGTGATACCTGGGGTATTAACGCGTTTAACGGTGAAATTGCCTACACGCACCCGATTGATGAAACAGGCCTAACGGTAGAATTGAAATATCGGTATTACGAACAAACCGGGGCAGACTTTTATAGCGATCTATTTCCGCGCTCCAATGCGCAGAACTTTCTGGCTCGTGACAAAGAACTGGCAGCATTTCAAACACAAACCATAGGCGCTGGAATCACTTATGAGTTTGGCCTGGATTGGTTGCCAGGGTTCGAGCGTGGTCAGGCAAGCCTGTTTGTTGACTACATTGATTTTCAGTACGACGACTTTCGAGATGTGACTCAAACTGGGTTCGCTCTGGGGACAGAGCCTTTGTATGGTTTTGATGCGACAGTTTTGCGCTTGTTCTTCTCTTTTTACTACTGAGTTAAAGCCTAGTGGTGCGTTTAAAATATAATGAGACGCATTTGTATTAGTGAAGACTCGTTGGAGTAGGAAGTATTGTTTTGTCACGCATAGTTCAACCCCCTCAGCACACAAAGCCCACCGGTCACAGACAAATATCAGGCAAATTCTTGGCTTTCAGAGCCTAGGTCTTTATAATCTGCGCGGCTTTGCGCCGGGTACCATTGGATAGGATCTAATTGTCTACTCAAATTGTCATATTCGTTGCCAAAATTGAGTATGTGACAATCCCTCGTAAACGTGTCGAAGCCGACTAAATTTCTCCGGGATCATTCAGATTTGCTACTAGACTTGTCTATATATCGCGATGGTTTGTTCAGTGCCGAGATACGCAGCTACGAACAAACTTTACTGTCCCCACAGATTGGTGTGCATGATTAATATTAAGAAAGGCCTGCGCTTACCCCTTGCTGGAGAGCCAGAGCAAAGTGTTAACGATGGCGGAGCTGTTCGCAGCGTGGCGGTGCTAGGCAATGACTACCCTGGGATGAGACCCACAATGGCAGTGAATGTTGGTGACACTGTTCGCAAGGGCCAAATATTGTTTTCAGACAAAAGGACCGAGGGTGTTGTTTATACTGCACCCGCTGCCGGTCAGATCACTGCAATCAATCGCGGCGCCAAACGTTCTTTGTTGTCTGTGGTTATTGAAGTTGGCCAGGGTGGGGAAGAACAGTTTCAAGCCTTCGCAAGCGCAGACATCGCCCAGCTTGATCGGCAAAAAATTACTGACCAATTAGTTAATTCCGGATTGTGGACAGCACTGCGAACACGCCCGTACGCCAAAGTGCCTAGCCCGTCTACAACACCCCATTCCATATTTGTTACAGCCATGGATACGAATCCATTGGCGGCAGACCCATCCGTTGTGATTACAAATCAGGCTAACGAATTCAGTGTTGGTTTGGACTTGCTGGCCAGACTGACTGACGGTGCGGTGCATGTTTGTCATGCTAAGGGCAAGTTTTTACCCACGGCAAGCGAAGGCAGCGCAATCACCCACGAGTTCAGTGGGCCTCACCCGGCTGGGTTACCGGGCACGCATATTCATTTCATTGACCCGGTAAATGCTTCAAAAACCGTGTGGTATCTCAATTACCAAGAAGTCATCGCTATCGGGTATTTGTTTTTAACCGGCAGGTTAGTCAGTGACCGAGTTGTCGCACTGGGTGGCCCTGGTGTGTCCAAGCCGCGATTAATAAAGACAGTGTTGGGTGCGAATTTGGAAGAGTTAACCGCTGGTGAACTGGTTGACACGAATCAGCGGGTGATTTCAGGCTCTGTCCTATCGGGCCATACGGCTGCCGGTGCAGAAGCCTACCTTGGCCGATACCACCTACAAGTTTCTGTAATACCCGAAGACAGAAACAGACAGCTGTTTGGCTACTTGTCACCAGGTTTCAACCTTCACAGCGTTTTCCCAATCTACTTTTCCAAGTGGCTAGGGGAGAAGAACATCAAATTTTCCACTACAACTAATGGCAGTCCGCGGGGGATGGTGCCAATTGGTACTTACGATAGCGTTATGCCTATGGATATTTTAGCCACCCAGTTGGTGAGAAGTTTGCTTGTAGGTGACATAGAAACAGCCATTGCGCTGGGTTGTCTTGAGCTTGACGAAGATGATATTGCACTGTGCACGTACGTTTGCCCGGGGAAGTATGAGTTTGGGCCGGTGTTGAGAGATGTGCTCACGCAAATAGAGAAGGAAGGCTAGATATGGGTTTACGCACCTTCCTAGACAACATAGCGCCTCACTTTGAGAAACGCGGTAAATTCCAGCGGTTGTATCCTTTGTATGAAGCCATTGATACCGCCCTTTACACGCCTGGACAGGTTACCGGTGGTGCTTCCCATATCCGCGACGGTCTAAATTTGAAGCGCATTATGATGACCGTTTGGTTCTGCGCTTGGATTCCAGCTCTAGTAGGCAGCTACTACGTTGGTTTGTATGCAAATGAGGCCATGCAAGTGATTGGGCTCAGTGCGGTGGAAGGTTGGCGAGGTTTTTTCCTCAACGGGCTGGTTAGCTTTGACCCCAATAGTTTGTGGGACTGTGTTGTTCATGGCTTAGCTTATTTCTTACCCTTGTACATGACGGTCTTCATTGCGGGAATTGCCTTTGAAATTTGGTTCGCGTCTGTGCGAGGGCATGAGGTGAACGAAGGTTTCTTTGTTACCTCCATCTTGTTTGCGCTAATTTTACCTCCGGCCATTCCTTTGTGGTTGGCTGCATTAGGTATCATATTTGGCGTGGTGATTGGCAAAGAGGTTTTTGGCGGGACCGGCAAAAACTTCCTCAATCCTGCTCTCACGGGCCGGGCTTTTTTGTACTTTGCCTATCCGGCTTCGATGTCCGGAGATTCGGTTTGGGTTGCAGTAGATGGTGTCACCCAAGCAACTCCTCTGGGCAACGCAGCCGTAGGACTCGACTATGGCGTGGAATGGATGCAAGCCTTTGTTGGCGCGATGCCTGGTTCCATAGGTGAAACTTCAACATTGGCCATTTTTGTTGCCGCACTCATTCTATGTTTCACGCGTATTGCCTCATGGCGGGTGATGTTCGGTGTGCTGATCGGCATGGTGGTCACAGCAACATTGTTCAACTTTATTCCGTCTACGAATCCGATGTTTGGGATGACGCCGATGTGGCACCTGGTGCTTGGCGGGTTTGCCTTTGGCACAGTCTTTATGGCCACAGATCCGGTATCTGCAGCAATGACAGACAAAGGACGATGGATATATGGCGCGCTGATCGGTTTTATGTGTGTACTCATTAGAGTTGTGAACCCAGCATTTCCAGAGGGAATGATGTTGGCTATATTGTTTGGCAACTTGTTTGCTCCGCTGATAGATCATTTTGTGGTGCAAGCGAACGTGAAACGGAGGTTAGCTCGTGGCTAGCATAGATAAAGACAGCTTAACTAATACCTTTTTAGTGGCAATTGTGGTCTGCCTGGTTTGCTCAGTGGCTGTTTCCGGTATTGCAGTAGCGTTGAAACCCCAGCAGCTATTAAACAAGGAACTAGATCAGAAGCAAAATATTCTCCGTGCTGCGGGTATGCTTGATGAAGGAGCAGTAGTTACGCCGGATGGTCGCAGTGTCGAGGAGCTTTTTTCTGAATTTAGTGTGCATGTTGTTGACCTAGACACCGGTCAGTTTATTGCAGATAGAGACCCTAGTTTATTTGACCCCATTAAGTCTGCCAAAGATCCCGCACAATCTACTAAGTTGAGTAACGATGAAGACATTGCGACCTTACGTCGTCGCGAGAATGCGTCCATCGTTTACATAAAGAGGGTCGAAGGCAAACTAGACAAGTTGGTTATTCCCGTACGCGGTTATGGTTTGTGGGGTACTTTGTTCGGTTATTTGGCGTTAGATTCAGACCTTCAAACCATATCTGGTCTTGGCTTTTATCAACATAAAGAAACACCTGGTCTGGGTGGTGAGGTAGACAACCCTAAATGGAAGCGTTTGTGGCCTGGTGTCACTTTATTCGACGCTTCGGGCAGTGCAGATGTTCGTTTAGTCAAACGTCGTTCTAGTAGTGGCAGCGCAGCCGCCGCACGCGAAGTTGATGCGCTTTCGGGGGCCACGTTTACCACACGCGGTGTGCAGAATTTGGTGAATTTTTGGACTGGCGAGCTTGGCTTCGGGCCACTCATTCATAGATTAAAGGCGGGTAACGGATAGCATTATGACTCAAGAAAAAGAAGTCTTAGTCGACCCGATATTTAACAACAATCCTATTACGCTTCAGGTGTTGGGGATTTGTTCGGCGTTAGCCGTCACCATCAGCATGACACAGACCTTGGTGATGTGCCTTGCGGTGATCTTTGTTACCACTGCTTCAAGTTTGGTCATTTCGCTGGTACGCAATCGGCTGCCCACTAACATTCGTATCATTGTACAAATGACCATCATCGCGTCGTTGGTCATTGTGGTCGATCAGACACTCCAAGCGGTGGCTTATGATATCTCCAAGAGCCTCTCTGTTTTTGTGGGTTTGATCATCACCAACTGTATTGTTCTTGGTAGAGCTGAAGCGTATGCCATGCAAAACGGCCCATGGTTGTCGGCCTTGGACGGATTTGGCAACGCGATAGGGTACAGTTTAATCCTCATCGGTGTTGCTCTCGTACGAGAACCTTTAGGCGCTGGCACACTCATGGGTTACGAGATTTTCACCCCGGTGAGCAACGGTGGCTGGTACCACACCAACGGAATGTTGTTGTTATCGCCCAGTGCCTTTTTCATTATTGGGTTGTTTATCTGGGCGATTCGATCCTGGAAGAAAGATCAGATAGAAGCACCGGAATACGAGATTGCAGCTAACGTGCAATATCGAGAGGTAATGTAGGCATGGAACATTTCTTAAGTATATTTGTTAGAGCGGTATTCATCGAGAATATGGCGCTGACTTTTTTCCTAGGAATGTGCACCTTTATTGCTATCTCGAAAAAGATTTCAACGGCGATAGGCTTAGGGGTTGCCGTGGTGGTCGTGTTGGCGATCACAGTACCCGTCAATAATTTGATCTTTAATCATTTGTTGCGTGAAGGTGCACTAGCTTGGGCTGGTTTTCCAGAGGTGGATTTAAGCTTTCTGGGCTACTTAAGCTATATCGGTGTTATTGCTGCCATGGTGCAGATTTTGGAAATGGTCCTCGACCGATATGTGCCCGTCTTGTACAACGCACTGGGTGTGTTTTTACCTCTGATCACCGTGAACTGCGCCATTCTTGGGGCGTCACTTATCATGGTTGAACAAGACCAGACCTTTGGAGAAAGTGTAGTTTATGGACTCGGCGCCGGGGTCGGTTGGGCATTGGCCATTACCGCTTTGGCTGGCGTACGCGAGAAACTTAAATACAGTGACGTGCCTGATGGCTTGCGCGGTCTTGGTATCACCTTTATTTCAGTGGGCTTATTGAGCTTATGCTTCATGGCGTTTGGCGGCATAGACATCTAACGGCATTTTAGGGAATTACCACAGTATGGATATCACAGTAGTACTCGGCGTTATCATGTTTACGGTAACCGTACTCTTCTTGGTTATGCTGATTTTATTCGCGCGCTCACAATTGGTTAGCTCTGGCGACGTGACCATTCTAATCAACAACGATCCTGACAAGTCTGTGAAAGCTCCCGCTGGAGGTAAACTGTTAGAAACCCTCGCAGCAAAAGGCATTTTCCTGGCCAGTGCCTGCGGCGGCGGCGGTACCTGTGCGCAATGTCGATGCAGAATAGTGGAGGGCGGCGGCAGCATATTGTCTACCGAAGAAGGCCACTTTACCCGCGGTGAAATACGTGACGATTGGCGCTTGTCGTGTCAGGTGGCAGTCAAACAAGACCTTAAGATCGAGATACCCGAAGATGCTATTGGTGTTAAGCGGTGGGAGTGCGACGTTATTTCGAACCCCAACGTGGCAACCTTTATCAAAGAGCTCAATCTGAAGCTTCCCGAGGGTGAGAATGTGGGATTTCGCGCAGGTGGTTATGTGCAGTTAGAAATACCCGCCTATGAAATGGACTACAAAGAAATAGATGTAGAAGCCGAATACCACGGTGACTGGGATCGTTTCGATGTGTGGAAGTATCACTCAAAAACCACGCAAGAAACGATTCGCGCATATTCGATGGCCAATTACCCCGATGAGAAGGGTATTTTGAAGTTCAATATTCGAGTCGCGAGCCCACCACCTGGCATGGACGTACCTCCCGGTGCGATGTCGTCATATACATTTAATCTCAAGCCAGGAGACAAGCTCACGGTATTCGGTCCCTATGGCGAATTCTTCGTTCAAGATACCCCGGCAGAAAAGATATGGATCGGGGGTGGTGCAGGTATGGCACCCTTGCGATCGCAAATTTTTGACGAGTTGAGGAGTAAACACTCCACAACCAAAATGAGCTATTGGTATGGTGCTCGCTCTCTTCGTGAGATGTTCTACAAAGAAGAATTTGATGCCCTAGCGCAAGAGTTCGATAACTTTGAATGGCATGTTGCCTTGTCAGACCCGCTGGATGAGGATGATTTCGACGGGCACGTTGGGTTTATTCATCAGGTTGTCATGGACAACTATTTGAATGATCACCCGAGCCCGGAAGACTGCGAATTCTACCTATGTGGCCCACCACCTATGACCGCCGCAGTGCTACAAATGCTGGATGATCTGGGTGTTGAGCCTGACAACATCCATCTAGATGACTTCGGACAGTAGCCTGTAAACGCGCTACGGGTGAGCAGGGCGCGGCGTACAAGCTGCGAACGTTGAAGCGAACCCTGGGGCTCATAAAAGAAGTTAACCTCGCTGCCACGATTCATCGATTCGCATGGACACCAACTCTAATCCACAGAAAAGGCATATGTGTGGGTAGTTCATGACCGAAATCGGCAACTCTTGCTCTCAATTCGAGGCTTGAAATCAATCTAACGA